>JBJOIF010000042.1:0-10960 GCA_046047335.1 Planctomycetota bacterium
CGGCCGGAACGCCAGCGAGTTCGCGGCGCTCGGGGTCACCACGATCGCCTCGACGTCAGGATGCACGATCGGGCCACCCGCGCTCGCGTTGTAGGCCGTGCTGCCCACCGGCGTCGCGACGATGATGCCGTCGCCCTGGAACTCGGGCCCGTGCTCGCCGTCGAGCATCAGTGCAAGCTCGATCATCCGGAATGGTGGGCCCGCGGTCACCACGGCGTCGTTGATCGCCAGCCCCTCGTACCGCACCCGGCCGTCGCCATCGCGCACGAGCACCGACAGCACCATGCGCTGCCTGACCACCGGATCGCCACCCAGCACCTCGGCGGCATGTCGATCGAACTCATCCGCATCGAACTCCGCCAGGAACCCGAGGCGACCGATGTTCACCCCGACCACCGGGATGGTGCGTCCCACGCATTGGCGGAGGGCGGCCATGATTGCGCCGTCGCCGCCCACCACCACGGCACGGTCGGCATCGAGCGTGGCCGGAAGTTCGTCGTTCACGTCGAACTCGCCGGCGATGGTCGCGTGGCGCGCCACCGTCGCGCGAACGCGGTCGAGCACCGCCTCGGTCCCCTGGCGCGCGCGGGCAGACAGCAGCACCGCGCGCATCAGGCCACCATCCCCTTCGTGAGCCGCATAAACGCGGTCTCCAGGTTGATCGGCTCCTCGTGCATGGCGGCGAGGCGGAACCCGGCCGTCACCAGCCGCGCCGGGAGTTCGCTGACCGCCACCGGCGACTGCGCGTCGAGCACCACGTCTATCCGCGGCGTCTGGCCGTCGCGCTCGACCACCGCGGCCTTGGCGACCCCCTTGACCGCGCCCAAGAGCTGCGCCGCCTCGGCATGGCGGTCTTCCACCACGATCTGCACCACCGTGCCGCTGCCCACCTTCTGCATGATGTCGCGCACGCTGCCGGCGTAGATCAGTTCGCCGCGCTCGATGATGGCCACCATGTTGCAGATGTCCGCCAGCTCGTGCAGGATGTGGCTCGAGATGATGATCGTCTTGCCCATGCGCCGCAGTTCCTTGAGGAGCTCGCGCATCTCGATGCGGGCGCGCGGGTCCAGGCCGGACGCCGGCTCGTCCATCAGCAGCACCTTGGGGTCGTGGAGCAGCACCCGTGCGACGCTCAGGCGCTGCTGCATGCCGCGGCTCAGGCCGTTCACCTCGGCGTCGGCCTTGTAGTTGAGGTCGGTGAGCGCGAGCACGTCGCGGATGGCGCTTTCGCGCTTCTCGCCGTGGATGCCGTAGCACGCCGCGAAGAACTGCAGGTACTCGGTGACCAGCATGTCGTCGTAGGCCCCCATGAAGTCGGGCACGTATCCAATCACCGGGCGGATCAGCGGGTTCTGGTAGCCCACCGTCTTGCCGTCGATGCGCGCCTCGCCCCACGTGGGCTTGAGGAGCGTCGCCAGGATCTTGATGGTCGTGGTCTTGCCCGCGCCGTTCGGGCCGATGAAGCCGCAGCAGGCCCCTTCCTCAATCTGGAGGTTGAGGTTGTTGAGTGCCGTCAGTTCACCGTACTTCTTGGTGAGATTGATGGTCTCGATCATCGGCATCGCGGTGGGAATCCTACTTGGGGGGAATCATGGCTCCGCGGACGGCCGGCAGCGGGAACGCCACGCGTACCCAGGTGGTGCCGTCGGCGCGCGGCTCCTTGCCATCGATGCGAAAGGGAAAGGGCATGCCGATCCCGGAGTCGCCCGCATCGTCGATGCGGCCGATCACCAAGAGGCAGGGCTGCGACCACCATCGCGACAGGTCGGCGCCCCGGCCGAGGTCCCGGTCGAACCGCACCGCCGCACTTCGCCAACCGCGCTGGCCGTCGGGAGCGTCCAGGAGGTACGCCGGAGGCTGGAGCATGCTGTACAGCTGAAGCATCTCGAGCACCTGGTCCTTCGTGAGGGCGGCGTTGGGGTCAAAGCTCGCGACGCTGCTCTCGAGCACCGGCTGGTAGTAGCGCGCATACAGCGCGCGCTCGGCGCCCGACTGCCCCGGCGCGCGCGCGGGTGATGGTTCCACCGCGCCGGCGTCGTTGCCGTAGAGGGCGGCTGCCACGTCGAGGGGAGCGCCCGGCTCCCACCGGGCGAGCCGCGCCATCCGGGCGATCGACGGCAGTTGGTCGCTCGGCTTGATCTCCGGGATGGCGGTGCCGGTCGTCCGGTCGGGTGGCCGGAAGGGCGAGACGTGCACGATCATCACCTCGGTCAGCGCGGACGGCAGCGCGTGCGCCAGCGTCCCGTGCAGGATGATCCGTGGCGATGTGCCCCAGGTGATGTCCTGCCGGAGCGGACGCCCCGTGAGTGGACGCGGCGTTCCGTCCCATGAGGGATTCGGGCGCCCCATCCAGTGCGCAGCGAGCACGGTGCTGGTGGCGCGCGACGGCAGTCCGTAGTTCGCCGGCGAGCGAGCAGGGACCTCGTACGACTCGGTGTCCGGGAAGCCACCCTGCGAGCCAAGCGGGGGCGCGAACCACGACCACAGCAGGTCGCTGCCCGCGGCTAGGTCGCTGCGCTCGATGGCCACCGGGGTGATCCCGTAGCCCGGGAGCGCCGCGCTGATCCATCCCGTTGCGCGCATCGCCGCACGCTCATCCGCGGTGGCCGACGGGTCCTCGACCCGGTCAAGGAACGTCAGGTGCTGCACGCGGCCCGAGGTGAGCTCCATGGCACCCGTCACGAGCCAGGCCATCGTCGCCGCCACCGCCGCCACGGCCACGTAGACGAGCCACGCCAGCTGCACCCGGCCCATCCGCCGCAGGACCACGAATGCCCCGGGCCCGGCAATCAACCAGTACGCCGCGAAGGCTCCCAGCAACCCCAGCACACCGATCGCCGCACGGCTCTGCATGCCCACGAAGTGGTTCACCAGTTCGCCGCCGTTGCCGCCGACCGTCAACGGGGCCCGCAACTCCAGTCGCTTGGCTTCCGCCAGGGCGTTCCACTCCGCGGAGGTTGGGGCGTCCGCCCGGCGGCCGAGCAGCCGGTTCCAGAAGATGTCCGCTTGCGGCAGGCCCTCGGCCACCAGGGCGCGGCGATCGAGGCCATCGACGTCGATCCCGACGACCGTCACGAAGCCGAAGCCCATGGGTCGCCGCACCGCGATCGCCTCCCCGGCGAGCGATCCTTCGTCGGCGACCACGTTTCCGGTGCGCGCATCGACCCGTGCCGGCAGCAGGAGGATGGGCGAGAACCCGTTGCCAGGGTCGGCGGGAAAGGTCCACGCACCGGTCCGAGCGGAGGCATTGCGGAGCGTCCCGGTGCGGGCAAGCACAGGCAGCAGGTCCGCCACGGGCACGCCGTCGTGGCGCGTCGCCCGCTGGGGCAGGGCATCGGCGAGCGGCGTCCGGCCGCGTCCGGACGACAGGCCCCACGGGTCGCCGGACTCCGGCAGCACGATCACCAGGTTGCCGCCGCGTCGCACCCAGTCCAGGAGCGCACGTCCCTGCTCGACGCCCAGGTTCTGCACCGGCGCATTCGTCCAGATGACCGTCTCGAAGCTGGAAAGCCCCTCCCACCGGTCGGGCAGCCGCGACGCCTGAATGCCGCGTGCCACCAGGGTCATCTCGTTCATCGCCGCGTTGACGCCCATGTTCGGCGTGGGAATCGACAGTGCCGACAGCCCCGCGCGACCGTCGCCGACCACGCCGATCAACGCCTGGTTCGTCTCCACCGGCACCGAGGGATCCTCGCCGCTCCGGCCGTCGATCCGTCGCTCCGCGAGCACGCGGACCACCGCTCCATCCTCGACTTCCACGACGCGCAGCGCACTGATCGACTCGAGGCATCCTGCCGCGCTTGAGGAGACGATCGGCGGCACGCCGTACACCCACCGGTCCGCTGGCGCGCCGGGCGCCAGTGCCACGTCGGTGGAGTTGCGGACCAGATCGCCATCGGCGTTGCGGAGCACCCACTCGACCCTGGCCTGCACCGGCGCGGTGAGCCCACTGGTCAGCCGCACCAGCATCCCCGTCGGGTCACCGGGCCGGACGTGCGCACCAACGCCCATGGTGATGACCTGCACGTCCACGTCGGCCATCGCGACGGCATGCGTGACCAGCGCCGTTGCCGCGGCAAGTCCACGGAGCAGGGCGGTCCAGCGCATCACGTGGCCAGCGCCCCGAACGCCGCCAGCATCGCCGCATGGCTGCGGGTGCCGTTCATGAAGCAGCGGACCTCGAACTTCTCGTTGGGGCTGTGGACGCGGTCGTCGTCGAGCCCGAAGCCCACCAGCAGGCTGTCCACGCCCAGGATCCGCTGGATGCTTCCCACGGCCGGAATCGAACCGCCCGTCCCGATCAGGGCCGCGTCACGCCCGAAGGTGGCGCGAAGTGCTCGTGCCGCCGCGCGCAGGTATGGGGAGTCGGTGCTCACGTGGATCGCCGGATTCACGCCGTGCGAGTGCACTTCGAGCGAGTACCCGGGCGGAACGTGCGCGCGCAGGTGCGCCTCGACGGCCGCGCGGATCCGCTCTGGATCTTGGCCGGCCACGAGGCGGCAACTGAACTTCACGGTCGCCTTCGACGGGATCACCGTCTTGGCACCCACGCCGGTGTAGCCGCCGAAGATGCCGTTGCAATCGCAGGTCGGACGGCTCCAGATGCGCTCGAGGCAGCTGCGGCCCATCTCACCCCACCCGTGCTGGACGCCCGCCTCCGCCAGGAACTCCTGCTCGCTGAAGCCAAGCCGCGACCACATGTCGAGCACCTCCGGCGATGGCTCCGGGATGCCGTCGTAGAACCCTGCCACGGCGACGCGGCCGCTCGGGTCGTGCAGCGACGCCACCATCGACGCCAGCGCATTGATGGGGTTGCGCAGGCTGCCTCCGTACATCCCGCTGTGCAGGTCATGCGACGGTCCGGTCAGCGTGGCCTCCAGGTAGCACAGTCCGCGCAGGCTGGTGGTGATGGCGGGAGTCTCGATGTCCCACATGCCGGTGTCGCTCACCACGGCCACGTCGCACGCCAGTTGCGCACGATGCGCGTTCATGAAGGGCTCGAGGCTGGCGCTCCCGGATTCTTCCTCGCCCTCGATCATCAGCGTCACGGGACAGGGTGGTCCGCCCGCGACCTCATGCCACGCACGCAGCGCCTCCACGAAGGTCATCACCTGGCCCTTGTCGTCGACGGCGCCGCGCGCCACGATGCGCGCCCCGTGCGGCCCCTGCACGACTTGGGGCTCGAAGGGCGGGCTCTCCCACAGTTCCAGCGGGTCCGCGGGCTGAACGTCGTAGTGCCCGTAGTAGAGGACGCGCGGCGTCGTCGAAGCACCGGTGCCGGGGTGCGTCGCCAGCACCATGGGATGCCCCGCAGTGTCCACACGCTCGGCGTTGAACCCCATGGTCCGGAGGTCATGCACCATCCAGTCCGCGGCACGGACGACGTCGCCGGCGTGGGCCGGGTCCGTGGAGACGCTCGGGATGCGGAGGAAGTCGCAGAGGCGCCGAAGCGCTTCCGGTTCGTTGCGGTTGACCCGTGCGAGGACGGCGTCGAGCGATCGGTCCATGGCCGCAGAGGGTAGCCGCGCGGTGGTGGACGGACGCGTCAGCGGCCGGCGGTGAGCACGGCGCCAAGCAGCGTGCCGGCGGCGGCAAGCGCCACGCAACCAAGCACCACCAGCCAGCGGGCGGCCGCGGCATCCGCAGCGGCCGCGCGGCGCGCATCGATGCGCCTGGGATCTTCGGGAAGGTCGTGCAGGCCCTCCATCTGTGCGTAACTCCGGGGCGGGCGGGCCACCAGGTCGCACCCGCACCTGGGGCACTCGGCGAGGCACGTTGCCGGGATCGCCTCGGCGGACAGCCCGCACTGGACGCAACGCGACCGAGTGTGGCGCCGGCTCAGGTCTGGGATGGTCCGCGGCACCGCCATCGACCCTACAGTAGCCCGGGTTTTCCCGACCGCCCAATCCCGATGCCCGAAACAGCGCATGCTTGAATCGATCGACCAGTGGATCACCCACCTGACTGGCCTTGCGGGGCCGGGAACCTGTCCCGATCCGACGGAACTCCCGCCGACGACGCTCCCGCCGGGTTCCCCGGACACGGTGCTGTGGCGCGCGGCCACGGCGCCGGACGACGCCGCGGCGCTGGAACTGGCCGACCGGCTGCTGGCCGCGCGCCCGGGGCAGTCGCTCGTGGATGCGGGGACGTTCCTGGCGCTCGAAGTGTGGACCGAGAGCGAGCTCGGCGCGTTGCATGCGCTGGCCAGGGTGGTCCGACGTGCGCCGACGCCGGCACGTGCGCACCGGCTGGATGAACTGCGCCGCTGGCATCTCGAGCACACCCAGCCCGACAACGCCACCAATCGACCGTGGGCCATCCACGTGTTCCTGCGTTCGCCCGATCCGGAGTCGTGGCTCTACGCCGAGACCCTCCTCCACAACGTGCACGCCTCGGACGCCCGAGGCGAGGGGCTGTCCCGGTGGATCCTGCGAGACACACTGCGGGAGCTCCGGGCCGCCGCGCCGTAGCATCCGCGACGTGCATCGCTCCGACCGCCTGGCCATCGCCGAGATCGTTCCGCCCGCACGCCTGGCATGGATTGCCGGGGCCCTGACCACCGCCGCGCAACCCGCTCGGCTGGCGGTGGGCTTCGTGGTGGCACTCACCCTCTGGTGCGGCGGCATGGCTTGGGATCTCGGCACCGGACCGTCGGTGGATCCGCCCGGCATCCTGGCCGAGCCGTGGGGCGACATCGAGCAGGCCGAGGCCGAACGCACCATGCGTCGGCTGGCCGCGCAGCTCGTCCCGGAGGTCAACTTCGAGGGCGCGCGCATGCCGGCCGCGGAGCTGGCGTCGCTTCTGACGGCGGGGGCAGCGGCGGCCGACGATCCCGATCAGGCCGAGCGCTACCGCGTCGCGGCCCGACGCGTGGAGCGCTTGGTACCGATGGGTGCATTCGAGGCGCTCTGCGCCGCCGAGGGCGAGGCGTGCGGCATCGCCATCGATGGGGTCCGCAGCGTCGACCTCCGCGCCATCGCGGTGGGCATCCGTGCCGCGCTCCTCGAGGTGCCCATGGCATGCATCGCGCGAACCCCCGTGTTCGCCGCAGTGTTCGGGGCGTGGGCGATCCTCGGGATGGCCGTCGGTCTGGGGGCGATGGCGCGCATGGAGGCGGTGCACTCCAGCGGCCGCGGCATGCTCCCGGCGCGAGCGGGACTCGAGTTCGCGGCGCGGCGCTGGCCGGCGCTGGCGGCCTCGTGGGTGGGCCCGGTGGCGGTGGCGGCGGCCCTCGGCGTGCCATGCATCGCGTTCGGGGCGTTGTTCCGGTTCGATCTCGGCGGATGGGTCGGTGCGGCGCTCTACGTGGTGCCGCTGGCGCTCGGGGCCATCGGAGGGATCGCGTTGGTGCTGGGCGTGCTCGGCGCGCCGACCGGCCCGGCGGCGGTGGCATGCGACGGTCTCGGGGGTCTCGAGGCGTCGCAGCGCGGCGCGATCTACTTCCTGTCCCGGCCGCTCCTGTGGATCGCGGTGCTCGCCGTGTCCGCGGTGCTCGCGGGCCTGGGTGTGACCGTGCTGCGTTCGGTGGCGTGGGCACTGACGGCGTTCCCGTCGGCCATGGTGTCGATCGGTTCAGGCGGAGCGGCTCCCGAGGCCGCGGTGCCCGTGATCCCCGGTCGCTGGCAGTGGCCGGCGGATCCCAAGGCGGCCGTGGTCTGGTGGTGGGTGGCGCTGGTGGGCGTGGCCACCGCCGGCGCCACGCTGTCGCTGTTGGCGGGGCTCTCGGCCCGGGCATTCCTGGTGATGCGCGAAGCCTGCGACGGCCAGCCCGCCGATGCCATCTGGCCGTTCGAGGTCCCGTCCGACGTCACCGACGACGCCGCCGCGTCCGCCGCGGTCAGCCCAGCCCGCCCTTGAGCTCGCGATTGCCACCGCCGAACTTGGCGCGCAGCTTGCGCATGGCCGGATCGTCGGCGCGGGCAGGCATCGCGGCCTGACGGTCGTCGCGGCGGTCGCCTCGGCCGGCCGGGGCGGCGGGGCGGTCCAGGAGCGCCTTGCGGCTGAGGGAGATGCGCTTGCGGTCGGTGTCGACCGCCAGGATCTTCACCGGCAGCACTTCGCCGACGGTGAGCACCTTGGCCGGCGTGGGGATGCGCTCGTGCGCGCACTCGCTCACGTGGATGAGGCCCTCGACCCCCGGCGCGAGCTCGACGAAGGCGCCGAAGTCCATGATCTTCGTCACGCGGCCCGTGACGGTGGCGCCCGCCTCGATCTCGCCCATCGCGGTCAACGCCGGGTCAGCCACGGTCTGCTTGCGCCCGAGGGCGATCTTGACCGGCTTGGCTTCGCGGTCAATCCGCAGCACGCGCACCTGCACCGTGTCGCCGACCTTGACCACCTCGCTCGGGTCCTTGATGCGATCGTGGGAGAGGTCGCCGATGTGGATGAGCCCATCCACGCCACCGATGTCGGCGAAGGCGCCGTACGGCTGAAGGCTGGTGATGGTGGCGGTGCGGACCTGGCCGACCTCGAGCTCGGCCAGCACCTTGTCGCGCATGCGGGCGCGCTCCTCCAACTGCACCGCCTTCCGGCTGAGCACCATTCGGCCCTTTTCCCGGCGCAATTCGATGATCTTGCACGGGAACTTCTCGCCCAAGAACACCGAGATGTCCTCGATGTGGCGCAAGTCCACCTGCCCCGCCGGCATGAACGCCTTGTGGTGCGCCACCTCCATGTCGAGGCCGCCCTTGTTCATGCCCACGCATCGCGCTTCAACGATCATCCCCGCGGAGAGGCTGTCGAGGTCGCCCTTGTGGGTCGCCCCGGGCCGGCTCACGACCCACAGCTGCTCGAAGGGGTCGAAGCGCTCCTCGATGAACTCAAACCGCTCCCCGACCGCGGGCGGATTCTCGAACTGCGCGAGCGGGCAGACGCCGTGGCGCTTGGGGTCGAACTCCACCTCGACCTCGCCATCGCGGACCTGCACCACGGTGCCCATGCGCGGACGGCGGTCGCCGGCGGGTGCCCCGGCACGGGTCGCACCACGCTGCGGCACCATGTCATCGATGCTCATGTCGCCGAGGGCGTCCTCGATTTCCTGGAGCAGGGCGGCGTCGAGCGCGGCGGGCTCCTTGGAGGGCGCGGGGGGCGTGCTTGGCGCGGGATCGTTGTTCTGGTCCATGGGGTGCCTGCGTGGGACGCGGATGGTTCTGGACGCCCATCTTTGGGCGCAACACGCGAGGCTACCGCAGTGGTGGGGGGAACCGGAGCACCCGGGACCGCGAATCCTCCCGGGCGGGCCCCGTCGGTCCGAACCTGTATTATCGATGGGCTTGCGTCCGTGCCCCACTCGGGGTCCGTACGCCCGCGAACACGGTCACCCGAAATCAGGAGCCAGCAGTCCACATGGCAAAGGCAAAGGCCGCATGGGGCATCGAGATCGGCAACGCCGCGGTCAAGGCCGTGTGCCTCGAGCGTGACGGCACCGACGTCCGCGTCGTTGACTTCGCGGTCATCCCGCACGCCCGCGTGCTCACCACGCCCGATCTGAACACTGAGGAAATGATCCGCGCCACGCTGGGCGCGCTCCTCTCCCAGAAGGCGATCGAGAACGTGCCGGTCTTGGTCAGCATGCCCGGAAGCGAGGGGCTGGCGCGCTTCGTGCAGCTTCCGCCGCTGCCCGAAAAGGCCATCGAGCAGACCGTGATGTTCGAGGCCAAGCAGCAGATCCCGTTCGGCCTCGACGAGGTCGAGTGGGACCGCCACCTCTTCCGCAGCCCCGACAGCCCCGACATCGAGGTCGGGATCTTCGCCATCCTGAAGGAGAAGGTGGCACAGCGGCTTTCGCTCTACAAGGAACTCCGCCTTCGGCCCGCCGGGCTGACGCTTGGACCAGTGGCGGTGTACAACGCCATGGTCTACGACCGGGACCTCGATCGACCGGGCCAGTCGCCCATGGCGTTCCTGGACATCGGCACCCGCTCCACCGACCTGATCGTCGTCCGCGACGGGCGATGCTGGATCCGCACGTTCCCGATCGGCGGGCACCACTTCACCGAGGCCATCAGCGCCGCGATCGACGGCATGCCCTACGGGAAGGCCGATCGCCTCAAGGCCGAGACCGCCACGCACCAGCACGCCAAGAAGCTGATGCACGTGATGCGGCCCGTGTTCGATGACCTGCTGCGCGAACTGCAGCGGTCCATGAGCCATTACGACTCGCTGAACCCGGATCACCCGGTCACGCAGGTTCTGGGCCTGGGCAACACCTTCCGCATTCCCGGCCTCCGCAAGTTCCTCAGCGACCAGCTCGGCGTCGAGATCCGGCGCATGGAGGAGTACCAGAAGATCAAGGTCGAGGGAACGGCGGCCAGCGACTTCGCCGCGAACTCGATGAACCTCGCCACCGCCATCGGACTGGCGCTGCAAGGCGTGGGACTCGGCGTGGTCAACATCAACCTTTCGCCGGTGGGCAACCTGCGTGAGCAGGTGTGGCTCAAGAAGGGCAAGTGGTTCGTCGCGGCGGCGGCGGTCGTGTGCGCCGCGTCGGCGTTCCTGTTCGTTCCCTTGGAAGGGAGCGTCGCGGGCGACGTGCCGTCATCGGTCACGCGTGTGCAGGCGGCCGGCCGTGAGCGCAAGAGCAAGTTCGAGGAGCTCAAGACCGAGGCCGACTCCGGAGCGCAGGCGAACAACGTGCTGTTCCTCCTCGAGGATCGCGACGTCTGGCCGTGGCTCGTCGCCGACGCCGGTGCGGCCACCGCCTCGGCGAGCGTGCAGGAGGAACTCCTGTCGGTCTTCGATCCGGCGAATCCGCCCGTGCCGTACGAGCAGTGGAACACCGTCGAGCTCACCGAGCTTTCCGGCAAGTACAAGCTTGTTCCCGGGACGCCAGCCACCAAGCGCACCATCGAGGTCACCATGCGCCTTCTGGTGCCGCGCGACGATCGCGGCGCGAAGGAGTTTGTGCAGCGGTCGGTTCTCGAGTGGCTCGCCAAGAACGCGGACCGGGGCGACAAGGTTC
>JBJOIF010000043.1:0-4211 GCA_046047335.1 Planctomycetota bacterium
CGATGGTGATCCGGCCCGAGATCGCGATCGACCAAGCGGTACCGACTGGAGGCTTCACGGTGTCCATCGATACCGCCACCGGCGCCGTGTCGGTCTCCGGGCTGTCGATCGACCTGCTTGGTGCGGGCGAAGGCTCGGTGGGGACGACCATCCGCCTCTCGTACTCCACCTTCCGCACCGTCTCACCCAACTCCACCTTCATCGGGATCAGCAACCTCGAGATCCCACTCGACGCCGGGACGCTCGACGAGGCCGACGCCATCCAGGCTGGGCCGGCGACGGGGACGGCCACGCAAGGGCGTGATGGATCGTGGTCGTTCTCCCTGGCGGTGCCCGTGGACATCGCCGTGAGCGGCAGCGCCGCTGGAACCCCGTTCGCGAGCACGGCGCCCGGCGCGTTGGTCCTGGCGGGGTCGATCGTCATCGACGGCGACCAGCTCTCGCTGGCGAGCTCGGGCCAAGTGGACGAGTCCACCTCGGTCCCGGCCGCCCCCCCGATCGCGGGCGTGCCGTTCCCGCTTCCGACGATCCTCCCGCCCGGGGCAACCGCCAACCTCCTGCTCAGCGGGACCTTCGCGGAGGGCACGGCGACCACGGCGGCCACCGCGTCCCTCCAGGCCGCTGGAACCCGCATCTTGGTGCCCGGAGACCTGAATGGCGATGGGGTTGTGAACGGGATTGACCTCGGCATCTTGCTGGGAGCCTGGGGTGCCCGTGGCGCCGCCGACCTCAACGCCGACGGCGTGGTCAACGGAATCGATCTGGGAATCCTGCTCGGCAACTGGAGCTGACGCGCGTCAGCGGCCGTGGGCGATGCCGCTCCGGCTGCCGAGCCACGGCAGCGCGGCGAGGTCGGCGTTGCCTCCGCAGAGCACCACCACGGCGGGGCGGTCGGGATCGCCTCCGCAAGCCCCGCCCAGGAGCGCGGCGATGCCGACGGCCGCGCTCGGCTCGATGACCAGGCGGCACTCCTCGAACGCGATCCGCATGGCGTCCACGATGGCGTCCTCGGAGACCGTCACCACGGCATCCACGGCGTCCCGAAGGATCGGGAAGGTGAGTTCGCCGAGCGGCGCGCGAAGTCCGTCCGCCACCGAGACCGGCGGGCGCTGGGGGGCGCGCCGGCCCGTCCGGAACGACTCGGCCGCATCGTCGGCGAGCGCCGGTTCGGCGCCCACGATCCGCACATCCGGACGACGTGCGCGCAGGGCGATGGCGATGCCGCCGATCAGCCCTCCACCGCCGACCGGCACGATCACGGTTCCGGCGTGCGGGACGTCCTGCGCGATCTCAAGCCCCACCGTGCCTTGGCCCGCGATGGTCCACGGATGGTCGTAGGGCGGCACCACGAACGCTCCGGTCCGGGTCGCCACCTCGGCGCAGGCCGATTCGCGCTCGGCGGCGGTCGGGCCGCAGGACACCACGGTGGCGCCCGCGCGTTCCACCGCGGCCCGCTTCACGGCAGACGCGTTGGTGGGCATGACCACGTGCGCAGGGATCCCGCGATCGGCAGCGGCCGTCGCCAAGGCCAGCGCGTGGTTGCCGGAACTGTGGGTCACCACGCCGCGAGCCGCCTGTGCTTCGTCGAGGCGGCGCACCGCATTCGTCGCTCCCCGGATCTTGAAGCTGCCGGTGCGCTGCATGGACTCGCACTTGGCCAGCACCGGTCGACCGCTGCGTCGCTCAAGTTCGGGACACGGCAACATCGCGGTCCTGCGGACGAATGGCGCGATCCGCACGGCGGCCTCATCGATGTCGGCAATGCTCACGGCGTGTGGCATGCGTCGATCAGCCCGCCGCCCGGTCGAGGCGCTCGCGAGCCCAGAGGATCCAGCTCGAATCCGGGAGGGTCCGTCCCATCGAGCGGAACATGAAGGAGAGCTGCGCGTTGTGGTAGAGCGCATGGGTCGGCACCTGCATCAGCACGTCGGCGACCGTCTGGCGGAACGCCTTGCCGTCGCGCACGCGTTCGACGACGCGGGTGCACTCCTCGGGGATCAGGCCGTCGAGAAATCGGTCCCAGCGGGCACGGCTCTCGGCAAGCGACGCGCGCACCGCGGCGACGTCCGGCAGTGCGACCGGGTCGGGCATCGAGACGGCCGCGTCGGTGTGTTCCAGCACCGAGATCCAGATGCGTTCGGCACCCGCCAGGTGCACCAGCGTGGCGTGCACGCTGCCGATGCCGATGGGGAACTGCCGGCGGAACTCCTCGGCCGGCAGCGCCTCGCAGGCATCGAGCGTGCGGCCAGTCATCCAGCGCAGCCAGCGGTGGGCGTCTCGGTAGGTGCTGCAGGGATCCATGCCCGGGACGATAGCCCGGCGTCAGCCGCCCGCCACGCCCCACGCGAAGGACTGCCGGTACAGGCGGCGATGCATGGCAAACCGGACGTCGTCCACCCCGGCCGTCGCCAGGATGCGGGCACGCAGTTCGTCGAAGTGTGCGCCATCGCGGACCTGGAACTCGGCCGCGAGCGGATGGGTGCCGCTCATCACGGAGACGAATCCGATTTCGGGGAAGAGCGACAACAGTCGACCCACCTCGCGCGCGGGTCGATCGACGCGGACGTGGAAGATCCCGGACACGTTGAGCCCCACGCGTGGGGGATCGGGGAGCACCAGGACCCGCAGGATCCCGTCCGCCACCAGGCGTCGGTAGCGGTCGGCGGCGCTGGTGGCCGAGATGCCGGTGCGGTTGGCGATCTCGGTGAAGGACATTCGGCCATCAACCTGCACTTGGTGGATGATCTGGCGGTCGGTCTCGTCGATGGCGCGCGGTGGGGCCATGGAACCTGCGGTCCGCATCGTGGCGGCGGGCCAGAGGTACTCGAGCACCATGCGCGTGTCGGAGGAGTGAATGCCGGGGTGGGAATGGATGGCCCGGTCGAGGGTCTCCGAGACGTGCGAGAAATCCGTGCCGACGCCGTACGCCACGATGTCCCACTGGCCGAACCCGCCGCTCACGAAGGAGAAGGCCGGGTCCTTGGCGATCGACTCACCGACCTCGTCGGGGTTGCCGTTGACGCGCAGGTAGGCCGCGAACTGTGCGGGGAATCCGAGGTACTCCGGGGGCACGAACCCGAGAATGCGGATCGACCGCTCCTCGATCAGTCGCGCCAGGCGCCGGCTGACGTTCGCCTCGGAGATGCCGCTGGCCTGGGCGAGGTCGCGGCCGGATGCGCGGCCATCGGTGCTCAGCGCATGGATCAGGCGGAGGTCCGCATCATCCAAGGGAGGCAGGTCGGGGCTGCAATAACGTGGGGGGCTTTGGAGCATGGCGCGGATGCGGCCCGTCGTGGGCGGCGAGTGTCCTGCATCCTGCCGCTCAGACTGCATCCGCACATGCGGATCCACGGCAGCCCCGGAAGCATCGAGTTGTTCCCCGGAACGTTGGTCGCGATTGCCGCTCTGGAATCCCGCGGCGTTCGAAACGAATTGAATCCTGAGTTCCGGAGGAGTCTATCGGCTTGTCCGGCATCGGACCTGAACGGGTGATCGAAGTGGCCGCGCCACCCTCCCTCTACACTGCATCCCATGGAAATGTTTGAGCTTCCGCTCCACGGTGCGCACAATCCCTCGTCCACGTCGCAAGGCACGACCCCGGGGAGCTTTGCGCGTCGCGCCGACGTCGGGGGGCCATTGGCCTTCAGCTCCCCGGACACGCCGGGGATGCCGCCGCCGAGCGACCGTACCGCGTGGGACTTCCTTCCCGAAGGGTGGAGCACCCGGGTGCTGGCGGAGCAGGGGGCGGGCGCACCGTCCGATCACGGAAATGAAGTCCGAGTTCATCGGTTCTCGGAAGCACGGGGCACGCTGCGCGAGGTGCGCTGCCCGGCGTCGTTCGCTCCCATCACCCAGCTTGAGCACGCGCGGGTCGGGACGATCACTCCAGCCATGCGCCGCGTGGCCGAGCGGGAGCCGCACCTGACGCCGGAGCAGGTCCGCGACGAGGTGGCGGCCGGTCGGATGGTGATCCCGGCGAACACGGTGCACCTGGGGTATCGACTCGATCCGATGGCGATCGGGCGTGCGGCGCGGACCAAGGTGAACGCCAACATGGGGGCATCACCGGTCTCGAGCGGCACCCATGAGGAGGTGGAGAAGTTGCGCTGGGCGGAGCGCTGGGGCGCGGACACCGTGATGGACCTGTCCACCGGCGGCAACCTCGACGAGTGCCGCGAGGCCATCGTCCGCAACTCCACCGTGCCCATCGG
>JBJOIF010000044.1:0-3629 GCA_046047335.1 Planctomycetota bacterium
CATCGACCGCGAGCAGGTCGTCGTACTGCGTCAACGCCACAATCCATCGTCCTGCCGACCAGCTGCGCACGGTTGACCCGGCATCGGCCGCATCGACGGTCCACCGCGGACCCGGCAACCAGGGCTCGATCATCGAGTGGCACTGGATGCCCGCGTCGGTACCGAGAATCATCAGGCTTCCGTCAACCACGCGCATCCATCGCACCTCGGACGCGTCCGGCAGCGATCGCTGCAGCAGCATTGCGCCGTCATCGGCGGACAGCACCTCCACGCGGATGCCTTGAACGGGGTCTTCCGACTGCCGCACGACCGCCACGAACTGGTGATCGCTGGCGGTGGCGAGGAGCGGTCCGTCACCGATGCCGCGTTCCCATGATGGCGAGCCGTCGGTACGGGACCACGCTTGAATTGCCCCATCGGCATGGAAGCGCACGATGCTGGTCCCGGTGGCTCCCACCCAGGAGTCGGAACCGCGGTTCGCCTCGCCGCGATCAAAGAGCGGCAGGTCGGCGGCCTCCTCGGACGGAGGCGGAGCGTCGATTCGCCAGGACAGTCGGCCGTCCGCCGTCACGGACGCCACCGCCCCCGGCAGTCCGGCTGCATCCTCGACCACAACGAACGAACCGTCCGTAGCGATCAGGGTGCCCCCCTCCATTCCGACCGGGATGCGCCACTCCACCCCGAAGTCGCGGCCACGGCGAAGCACCAGCTCCCCTCCGGCGAACGTGAGGAGTCCCCCCGACGGGTGCCGGATGCCGGATGCCAGGCGAGGGAGCCGACCGATGAACTCGACCATGCGCTCAGGCGATCCCGCAAGCGTGGGTGGGTCCGCGGGTCGGACGTCGAGCAGCCGCGCAGCCGTCGATCCGGGGATCGAGAGTGCCCGGGCGATCGCCGCGGGATCGGTGCCCAACCCGGCGGCGGCGCGGCCCAAGGGCAGCACCTGAGGGGCTGGAACCGCCGACGGCCCGAGCCATCGCGCTCCCTCCTTGGTGCCGCCAGCCAGCACCGTGCCGATCGTGCGTGCACGGGCTTCGGCCGCCGGATTCCCGCGCGCGGCCGCCAGCCCGGCCGCCACCGCGTCCATGACGCCCTGGACCGCCTCAGGCGACTCCGACACGGCGGCGCGGACCCGTCGTTGGCATGCGGCCACGGCGGAGGACGCTCCGGCACCATCCCGGAGCATGGCCGACTCCGGCGCCGCGAGGGCAGCCTCGGTGGCGAGGCGCGCCGCGCGGAGCGGCTGTCCACGTCGCAGCGCGCGATCGGAGCGAAGCAGCGCCCCGCGCAACGGCTGTCCGGCCCGGCCCACCACCGCGTCAAGCGCGGCATCGATCGATGGGCCGGCCGCACCCTGGAGGTCCATGCGTTCCAGCCGCTCGAGCACTCCAGCCAGGTCAAGCAGGATTGGGTCATCGGCATCGACCCCGGCGGCACGCCGTGCGGCCTCCGGCGCGGCCACCTCGGCAAGCGCAGCGTTCCGCGACTGCCGGGCCAGTTGCAGCAGGGGCAGGACCCCCTCGACTCCGGGCAGGGCCGCCAAGGCATCGCGCGCGGCGCGCTCGGCATCGGCTGCGGGCATCCAACTGCTCACGCGTGTCGAGGAGACGGCGACGACATGGTTGCCCAAGGCAAGCACGTTGGATGCACCGGCGCCAGAGAGCCTCGCCACCTCGCGACCGGACGCGCCATCAAGAAACGTCAGGTCCTCGGCGTCGGGCCATGCCACCAGCGGCCGAGCAACGTCCGCGGTGCGAACGAACGCCACGCGGCCGATGGGGCGGCGCCGGAGCGGTTGGTCGGTCACGGAGACGGACCATGCCGCGATCGCGGGCGTTGCGGCCGGGATGCAAGAGACTCGGTCGCCCACCGCGAGGACCGTGGCCGATCCGGCGTCGCCGACGAGGTACTCCGGTGATCCAAAGGCCGTGTCGATGCCGGTCGGGTGACTGCTGCGCTCCGTCCCCGTCTCGGCGTCAAGCACCACGACCCGGCTGCGGTCGGGCAGCAGCACGAACACGGCATCGCCGACGACCGCCGGACCGGCAAGCGCGAAGGCGTTGGCGGCACCTCCGGCCTCACGGACCGGGACCGGGAAGCGCACGACCCACCGAGGAGCTCCATCCAGCGGCTCAATGGCCGCCACCGCGCCGGTCGCGGTGGCCACGAACACCGAGCCGGCATGCGACACGGGCAGATCAGGCGCCCGCGCCCCGCCGCCGCGCGCACCGCCGGTGCTGGCCAGCAGTGTGGTCCACGCCGGCAGGCGCGGACGGTCCAGGTCCAGCGCCACCAACGAGCTGACCGTCTCGAGACGCGACGAGACGCGCCGGAATCCGGAAACGAGGAGGCCGTCCACCGTGACGGGAAGCCCGGAGACCGCCCCGCCCTGATCGCGCCGATCCGGCTCAACCAGGGATGACTGCCACCGCAGCTCGCCGCCCGGCCGGCCGATGGCGACCACACGCATCCCCGAGCGACCCGGCCCCGAGCCGGTGGCCAGCGCGAGATCACCCCAGAGGGTCACCGGGCGGATGGCGGAGCCGACCGGTGACGGAAATGCATCGAACGCTCGTTGCACGCCCGATACGGGCATCGCCCAGCCCGTGCGGCCGGTGAGCCGATCGAGCGACCGCACGTTGCGACCATCATCCACCACGACGCCTTGGGAATCGAGCGCCGCGAAGGAGAGCGGCGCCGCGGGCAGGCCGACTTCCGTATCCGACCGCACCTCCGCGCCGATTGCCGCACCAATCGTCGAGCTGCCGTCCAGCGGGACCGACCACGTCTCGCGCCAGTCCGAGCCGGGGGTTACCGTGAGCGTCCCGCCCGGCGCCGGGCCAACCGACGCGGGCGCGCGATCCGCGCACGCACGCGCATCGCGCCACATTGAGGCATGGAACGCGGCCCGGCGATCAACCAAGAGGTCACTGCCCTGGCAGCGACGCAACCATCCGAGCGCCTCGGCGCATCGGCCTGCAGCGAGCGCCGCCTGCGCCTGACGAAGCGCGGCCTCGACCCCCGCGTCGGTATCCGGGCGCAGCAACGCGACCGAGGGTTCGTCGCCCGCAGCGAGCGCCTCCACGGACCCGGATGCATGCTCCCGACGGAATGCTTCACGCACTGCGGCCTCACCAAGGAGCAGTTCGCGTACACGCGCAAAGACCGTGATGAACCGATCGCCATTGCCACCGGCGGAGACCAACCGCAGCGGTCCGCCATCGAGTGCCTCGGTGAGCAGCCGTGCCGCCTCGCGAGGGTTCGGACGCGCCTGCAGCTGCGCCTGCTCGATGAGCAGCGCGGCGGACGGCGAGTCATCGACGGCCGGCACCGCCTGCTCCTGGGCAGGCGCGTGCATCGCACACCACAGGGCCACGGAGGCGATGGCAAGGGTCACGGACCGCATGCCAATGGTGATACATTCCCCGGGCAATGCCCGCTCTCCCCGCCTATCGGTCCAGCGCCGCCGCCCGGGCACGCGCCGCCGCATGGATCGGTACGGCGCTGCTGGTGGGGCTTGGGGGATGCGCCGCCAATCCCGAGGTACGCGCCATTCGCGCCGAGCGGGGAGCGACCACGGCCGAAGCCACGGAAGTCAAGGTCATCCTCGAACTGGTGAACCCCAACGA
>JBJOIF010000045.1:0-4654 GCA_046047335.1 Planctomycetota bacterium
CACCGCGTACCCCATCGACCGTGCCGCGCTCGCCAAGGACCTTGGCTTCCGCTTGGCCAGCGGCAACTCCCTTGATGCGGTCAGCGACCGTGACTTCGTGGTCGAGACGCTCTCCGCCTGCGCGCTCTGCTCGCTGCACCTCTCCCGGATGGCCGAGGACCTGATCTTCTACTCCACCAGCGAGGCGGCCCTGGTGGAGCTCCCGGACGCCTTCACCAGCGGTTCGAGCCTGATGCCGCAGAAGAAGAACCCGGATGCGTGCGAACTGATCCGCGGCAAGACCGGCCGGGCGGTCGGGAACCTCGTGTCCCTGCTGGTGACGCTGAAGGGCCTTCCGCTTGCATACAACAAGGACCTGCAGGAGGACAAGGAGCCGCTGTTCGACGGCATGCGGCACCTGGGCCTGTGCCTTCGCGTTCTCCCGCCGATGCTCGCCGGTCTCGTCGTCGACCGGGACCGCGCCCTCACGATGGCCGCGGAGGGATACACCAACGCCACCGACCTGGCCGACTACCTCGTGCGGCTGGGGGTCCCCTTCCGGGAGGCTCACCACCAAGTGGGCCGCCTGGTCCGCACGGCGATCGCGCAGGACCGTTCGCTCGAGGAACTGTCCCTGGAAACCATCCGAGAGCAGGCGCCCCGCGCCAATTCGGACGTGTACGCGCAGCTCACCGTCGGCGCCACCCTCGAGAAGCGGGCCGTTGAGGGCGGCACCGCGGCAAGCGCCGTGGAAGACGCGATCGCCCGCGTGCGGAGGATGCTGCGCGAGCGCGCCGTGGCCGACCGCGCGGCGGGAGAGGTGGAGTTCCGGCAGGCGCGCGCGGACGATCTCGACGCCATCTGCTGGCTGGTGGACCACTGGTCGCGGAACGGCGAGAACCTTCCCCGCGACCGCGACGACATCCTGAAGGCAATCCTCGACTTCGGCGTTGCGGTGGTGGACGGCACGGTGGTCGGCTGCGCCGCGCTGTGGATCTACACGCCGCAGCTTGCGGAGATCCGCTCGCTGGGCGTCCACCCGGACCACCAGGGCAAGGGCGTCGGGCAGGGGCTCGTGCGCTATTTCCTCCAGCTGGCGGGGCAACTCCACATCCCCAAGGTGTTCGTGCTCACGCGCGCACCCGCGTTCTTCGAGAAGTCTGGCTTCCGACCGGTGAGCGTCAACAGCCTGCCGGAGAAGGTGCTCAAGGACTGCTCGGCATGCCCCAAGCGCGAGCGCTGCGACGAGATCGCCCTCGTCCATGACGTGGCGGTGAACGGCGGATGAACCTGCCCCCCGCCCCGAGCCTTCCGGCAGGATTCACGGCAGCCGTTGCCTCGGCGGCGATCAAGAAGCCCGGGCGCACCGACATGGCGCTGCTGCGCTGCCCCGCCGGGGCCGCGTTGGCCGCCATGTACACGACCAACCGCGTCTGCGCGGCGCCGGTGCAGCTGTCGCGTCGGCGGCTCCGCGAGAGCCGTGGCCACTGCGCGGCGCTCTTGGTGAACTCCGGCTGCGCCAACGCGGCCACCGGCGACCACGGCATGGCCGCGGCCATCGAGCTCACCGACCGGGTCGCGCGTGCGTGCGACGTCTCGCCGGAGGCCGTCCAGTCGAATTCCACCGGCGTCATCGGCGTGCAGCTGCCGCTGGAGCGGATGCTGGCACAGGTCGACCACCTGGCCTCCGAGGCGCGGCCCGGGACGATCGAGGCATTCGCCCGCGCGATCATGACCACCGACACCTCCCCGAAGTGGTCCTCCCGGACGGTAGAGCACGGCGGCCGACGCTGCACGGTGGTGGGCTGCGCCAAGGGCGCCGGCATGATCCACCCCGACATGGCCACGATGATCGCGGTGCTCCTCACCGACGCGCCACTGGCGCCGACGGAGCTGGATGGACACCTCCGCGCCGCGGTCGAGCGGAGCTTCCACCGCATCTCGATCGACGGGGACACCAGCACCAACGATGCGGTGTTCGCGCTCGCGTCGGGCGCCGCTGAGACGCCTGCGGAGGGCTTTCCGGCGGAAGCCATCGGCGCGGCGTTCCGGGAGGTGGCGAGGGACCTCGCGATGATGATCGTGCGCGACGGCGAAGGCTTCGAGCGAGGCATCCACGTACGCGTCTCGGGCACCGCCACCGACGCGGACGCGCTTGCGGTCGCGCGCACCGTCGCGTCGAGCCTGCTGGTCCGCTGCGCCGTCACCGGGGGCGACCCGAACTGGGGAAGGATCCTGGCCGCGGCAGGTCGTGCAGGCGTGCGCTTCGACGTCGCCGACGTCGAGCTCGACGTGGGCGGCGTGAGCGTGTTCGCCCACGGGACCCCGTCCAGCACCCCGCTCGAACGGCGCGAGGCCGCCTTCCGTGCCCCGATGGTGGAGGTGGACCTCCGGCTCGGCGCAGGCCCGGGGCGGGACGAGTTCATCGGCTGCGGCCTCACCGAGGCCTACGTCCGGCTCAACGCGGACTACACCACCTGATCAACGGCTCGCCGGCGACGCACCCGGACGCCGTCAGAACTGCCGCAGGAAGCGCGCGTCGTTCTCAAACAGCCAGCGGATGTCGCCGATGCCGTACCGGCGCATGGCGATGCGCTCGATCCCCAGCCCGAACGCGAACCCAGTCCACTCCTCCGGATCGATGCCGACGGCCTGCAGGACGTTCGGGTCCACCATCCCGCAGCCGCCCAGCTCCACCCACTTCCATTCGCCCTTGATGCGCATCTTCATGTCCACCTCGGCGCTCGGCTCGGTGAACGGGAAGAAGCTCGGGCGCATGCGCACCTCGGCCTCGGCACCGAAGTACGCCTTGGCGAACTGCACCAACGTGGTCTTGAGGTCGGCCATGGTCACGCCGCGATCGACGTAGAGACCCTCGATCTGGTGGAACATCGAATAGTGCGTGGCGTCGTGCGTGTCGGGCCGGTAGACGCGGCCCGTGGCCACCACCTTGATCGGCGGCGCCTGGCGCTCCATGGCGCGGACCTGCACGGTGCTCGTCTGCGTGCGCAGGAGGCGCTTCACTCCGCCCTGCTCGCCCATGTAGAAGTTGTCCGTCGCGTCGCGCGCCGGATGGCTCTCGGGGATGTTCAGCGCGGTGAAGTTGTGCCACTCGTCCTCGACCTCGGGACCCTCGGCAAGCGTGAACCCCATGCGTCCGAAGACGTCGACGATCTCGTCGATCGTGCGGCTCAGCACGTGTCGCTGGCCCTCGGCGACCGGTTGCCCGGGCTCGGTGACGTCGATGGTCGGGCCGACGGGCCGCGGTTCCCCGACCGCGGCACGGCGGGCGTCGAACGCCGCCTCAAGCGCGGACTTCATCTCGTTGAGCTGCTTGCCGACCGCGGGCTTGCGGTCCTTCGGGACGTCCTTGAGCGCCGCCATCATCGAACGCAGCCGGCCGTTGCCGCCGGTCCACGCGGACTTCCACGCCTCGAGGGCGTCGGGCGTGGTCGCCTCCTCCAGCGCGGCGATCGCCTGCCGCTGCACTCCGTCCAGGTCATCCAGCATGGCCGCAGGATACGCGGCCTAGACTCCCCGGCGATGAAGCCATTCGTCACGGCCACGGGAACGTTCGTCAACCCGTCGAACCGGTTCGGCGCCGACTACCGCGCCGAGGCCGCGACGCTCGGTGCGCCGCCGGTGCCGATCATCGACGTGCACTCGCACGTGCACGGCACGGGCGCTGCGGCGATCCTCCGCGAGGCGATGGACCTCTACGGGATCGACCGGATCCACTCCATGACCCGGCTTGAGGAGATCGAGGCGATCCGCGGCGTGCTCGGCGACCGGGTCCGCTTCATCGCCGTTCCTGACTTCACCGACCCGGACCGGCGGAATGCGCACGGCCCGGGATTCTTGGCGCGCATCCGCGAGTTCCGTCGGGAAGGCGCGGCGATCTGCAAGTTCTGGGCTGCGCCGCGCGGGATCGACTACGGCATCGAGGCCGGGGATCCCCGGCTGCTGGCGCTCGACGCGCCCCACCGCCGAGCGGCGATGGACGAGGCCGCATCGCTGGGCATGGCCTTCATGGTCCACGTGGCCGATCCCGACACCTGGTTCGCCACGAAGTACGCGGATCGCTCCCGCTACGGCAGCAAGGCCTCGCACTACGAACCGCTGGAGCGCCTGCTCGAGGAGTACCCGGTGCCATGGATCGCCGCCCACATGGGCGGATCCCCGGAAGATCTCGGCTTCTTGGACGGCCTGCTCTCGCGCCACTCCAACCTGCACCTCGACGCAAGCGCCACCAAGTGGATCGTTCGCGAGATCAGCGCGCACCCGGCGGGAGCGGTGCCCGCCTTCCTCGCGCGCTGGCGCGGACGCGTGCTGTTCGGGAGCGACATCGTCACCAACGAGGAGCACCTGCGGGGCGGCGAGAAGGCCACCGAGATGGCCGCGAAAGCCAGCGATCGCGACAGTGCGTTCGACCTGTACGCCAGCCGATACTGGGCCCTTCGCGTGCTGTGGGAGCGCAGCGAGGAACTCGAGAGCCCCATCAGCGACCCCGACTTGGCCATGGTCGACCCGTCGCGGCACCCGAACGATGCCCCCATGCTGCGCGGCCAGGCGCTTGCCCGCGAAGCGCTGACGGACCTGTACCGCGGGTCCTGCGAGTCGTTCCTCAGCCGCGTGCGCTGAGGGCCGCGTGCAACGCAAGTGCCCCGAGGTTCGG
>JBJOIF010000046.1:0-8014 GCA_046047335.1 Planctomycetota bacterium
TTGATGGAGGTCGCGGGGTCGTCGGGGCTTCGCTTGTCGGCCGGGTTGCTGGCGTACCGGGTCTCGCCCAGCGTCCAGCGGCCGAAGGACTGGTATGGCTTGAAGGCGCGATCCACGAACACCCAGGCCCGCACCTCGATGCGGCCAGTGAAGGTCACCAGGTCGAAGCGATCCTGGGCACGGTCGGACCCCGCGATCGCCGGGCCGCGCGATGGCTGGTCCGGCCGAGGCTCGGGGGCGGCGAAGCCCTCCGGCACGAACTCGAACCGGGCGCGCCGGCGCTGGAGGTTCACGGTGCTGGCCATGGTGTCGCCGAGCCCGTCGTTGTCGGTCCGCCAGGGTTCGAGGATCGATCCCGCGGTGCGTGGCCCGGTCTCGATGACCCCGAGTTCACGGTCGGCGACCACGGGCTGGAGGCCCGCCTGGCGTGCCGCCTCCAACGCGGCGTCGAACACCCGGTCGTACTCGGGGCGCTCGAACGCGAAACTGCGCGCCACCGGCGGAGCGCAGCCTCCGGCCAGCGCGGCAAGCATGCCGAGCAGGCACGCGGCCATCGCCCTCGCGCGGCGCCCGGTGGACGCCCGCGCGACCGCGGTTCCGGCCTGGGGGATAGTGGCTGGGTGCTGCACGTGGCGAAGTGTATGGAAACGCCTGCCTCGGACCCGGAGCGCGATCCGGTGTATCCCACGTCGCATGCGCGTGGCGATCCCGTTCATGGTGCTCGTGCTGGTGGCGGCGCTGCTGGCGTCGATCGGTGGCGGCCGTGGGCCCGCCGAGCTCACGTGCATCCAGGGGTCCGATGCATTCACGCTGGACGCGCAGCGCATGAGCTGGCAGCACGACATCCGCCTGGGCCGCTCGATCTACGACACGCTGGTCGCGAACGAGCCGGCCGCGGGCGGCATCGTGCCCTCCGCCGCCGAGGCGTGGGAGGTCTCGCCGGATGGGCGCACATGGACGTTCCGGCTGCGCGAGGATGGCCGGTGGTCGAACGGCGACCCGGTCACGGCGCACGACTTCGTGGCGGCGTGGCGGCGCGCGATCCTCCCGGACTGCGGCAGCGATTACGCCGGGTTCTTCCACGAGATCGAGGGGGCCCGTGAACTGGCCGCGTGGCGCGCGGCACAGCTGGCGGCGTTCGCGGCGCGGCCTGCCGCCGAGCGCACCGCCGAGCACGCGACGGCGTTGCGGGACGAGGCCGAGGCCCGCGCCGCGGCCACGCTCGGGCTGCGCGCCCTCGACGACCGAACGCTCCAAGTGCGCCTGCGCCGCCGCGTGCCGTACTGGCTCGAACTGGTGTCGTTTCCGCCGATGTCCCCGATGCACCGCGCGTCCTACGCACGCTTCCGCGGGTTCGACCTGGCCACTGGCCGCGAGCGCGTCGACACGGCGTGGACCAAGCCGGGGAACCTGGTCACGAACGGCCCCTACGAGGTGGTGGAGTGGCGCTATCGCCAGTCGATGCGGCTCGAGCCGAACCCGCACCATCGCCTGGCCGAGAGCGGCATGCCGCGGTCCGTGGAGATCGTTCCGGTGGAGGACAACAACACCGCGGTGCTCGCCTTCGATGCAGGCGGCGTGGACTGGCTGCTTGACGTGCGCGCGAGCTACAAGACCGAGCTGGCCGAGCAGGGGCGCGCGTACCTCGATCGATATCGCGCGCCGCTCGAAGCAGCGCTGGCGCAGGGCGCGGACTTCGACTCAGCCGTGGCCGGGCTGCCGCCGCCCGCTCGGGGCGAGCGGCGCGATGTCCACTCGATCGCCAGCTTCGGCACCGACTTCTTCAGCTTCAACTGTCGCCCCGAGCTCGTGGGGAGCCGCCTGAACCCCTTCGCCGATCCGGCGGTGCGCCGGGCGTTCGCACTGGCGATCGACAAGCGCTCGCTCGCCGAGCGCGTGGTACGGCTTGGTGAGCCCGTGGCCTCGACGCTGGTTCCTCCGGGCAGCATCGCCGGGTACACGCCCCCCGAGGGGCTGGGCTTCGACCCGGAGCGGGCCCGGCGCGAGCTGGCGTCGGCCGGCTGGGTGGACCGCAACGGCGATGGCGTCCCGGAACGGACCGACGGCACGCCGTTCCCGACGGTAGAGGTGCTGTATTCCTCGGGCAACCCCCGGTACCGCGACCTGAGCCTGGCGATGGCCGACATGTGGCGCGCCGCGCTGTCGGTGCCGGTGGAGACGCGCGGCAAGGACGCCAAGTTCTTCAAGGAGGACCTGAAGTCCGGCAACTTCATGATTGCCCGGGGCAGCTGGTTTGGCGACTACGGCGACCCCACGACGTTCCTGGAGCTGTCGCGCACCGGCGACGGCAACAACGATCGCGGCTATTCGTGCCCGGAGTTCGACGCGCTTCTGGATCGCGCGGATGCCGAGCCCGATCCGGCCCGGCGCATGCAGGTGCTGGCCGAGGCCGAACGGCTGCTCATGGAGCGCGACCTGCCCATCCTGCCGCTCTCGCATCTGTCGACCATGTACCTGTACGACCCGTGCCGGGTGCGCGGCGTGGCACGGGATCCCTCGCTTGACCAGCGCTTCCAGTCGATCCGCCTGATCGGACGCTGAGGAGCGCGGGTCATCGGCGGCCGGCTCAGCCGTCCACCTGGATCCGCGGGTCGACCCAGGCGTAGAGCAGGTCGACCACCAGGTTCATCAGCACCACCACGGTGCTGAATACGAGCGTCGTGCCCAGAAGCAGCGTGATGTCCTTGGCGAGCACCGCCGCCACGAAGTGTTGGCCGATCCCGGGGACGGCAAAGACGCGCTCCACCACGAACGAGCCGGTCACCGCGAAGGCGGTTGCCGGGCCCAGGTAGCTCAGCACCGGCAGGAACGCGTTCTTCAGGGCATGGCGCATCGCCGTGCCGCGGCGGTCAAGGCCCTTGGCGCGGGCGGTCCGCACGTAGTCCGAGGACATCTGCTCGATCATCGAGCTGCGCATGAGCCGCGCGATGTATGCGGCGAACGGCAGGCTCAGCGCCACCGCCGGGAGGATCATGCTGTGCACGCCCGTCCATCGCCCGACGGGCGCGAGCCCCAGCTTGGCCGCGAAGACGATCAGGAGCACCGCGCCGGTCACGAAGCTGGGCACGCTGATTCCCACCACCGACACCAGCTGCGTGCAGACGTCGGCCGGCGATCCCGGACGCAGCGCGCCCACCACCCCCGCGAGCGTGCCCACGGCCAAGGCGATGGCGATTGCGGCCAGGCCGATCGAGAGCGAGATCGGAACGCCAGAGGCCAAGATTTCGTTCACGGTGCGGTCGGGATGCGCCAGGCTCGGCCCGAGGTCGAAGGGCCGGTCGGCACGGCCGAGGACCCACGCCACGCCGCTGGCGCGCCCGAGGTAGTCGACGTAGAGGCCCACGGGATCGTCCAGGCGGTATTGCGCGCGCATCGCGTCCTGGAGCTCAGGTGGCGGCCGACGGCCCTCGGGGGCCTCGAACGGGTTGCCCGGCACGACCCACGCCAGCGCGAAGGCGATGGTGTAGATGGCCAGAAGGATCAGCGGCAGCTGCAGCAGTCGCCGCAGCACGAACCGCGTCACCGTCCGCTACCCGCCGGCACCGCCGGCTGTGGGCCCTTGCGGTCGGCCTCGATGCCCACCTCCTCGATGGCGCGCTTGGAGCGGCGGGTGAGCACCCACGCGGTGGCGTCGGCGAACATGGCCAGCGCCTCGTCGCCGCTTCGGCGGCACACGTCCAGCATTGGGTCCTGTGGGTCGGTCACGCGGGTGATGGCCCACGCGGTGCGCACCTCGGGCGCCTCGCTCGCGCGGGCCGCCTCCAGCAAGGGCTCCATCTCGGGTGTTGGCTTCGGGAGCACCGAGAGCATCCACGCCTGCGACATTGGCGGAAGCGCCTTCCAGCCGTCCAGCAGCGCGTTCCAGATGGCCTTGACCTCGCCGCGCACCGCGTCGGGCAGCTGTTCGGGCGCGGCCGCGGCATGCGCCAGGAGCGCCATGCGGATGGTGCGCTCCGTGCCGCCGGGCGCCGCCAGCATCGCCATGCTCTCGCGGATCCACGCCTCGTTGACGGTCACGCCCATCGCCTGCACCGGCGATGCCTGGGTCACCGTGCCCATGAATCCCGGCGCGTACCCACCGGTGGCCGACGCCGGATTGATGATCACCGACACGTCCAGCAGGTGCGGCTCGAGCGGCCGGATCGCCAGCAGCAGCCCCAGCGCCGTGAGGTCGGCGTCGATGGTGACGTTGATCTCTTCGTTCGGAAGGAGTCGCAGGCGGCGGTCCACCAGGATGGGCTGCACGGGAAGCGGCGGGGCGGCCTGGCTGCCCACGCTGGACGCGGTGGCGCGCAGCGT
Organism: Planctomycetota bacterium; assembly: GCA_046047335.1. Taxonomy (GTDB): domain Bacteria; phylum Planctomycetota; class Phycisphaerae; order Phycisphaerales; family SM1A02; genus UBA966. Next base: position 4,321 of record JBJOIF010000046.1, read on the forward strand.
GACCTTGCCCGAGATGGGCGCGTCGCGGCCGATCGCCAGAGGCATGCGCGAACCGTTGCGCAGCCGAAGCGTGAAGGACAGTGGCTCGTACGGCTTGACCGCCGTGCTCGATGGCTTGAGTTCGACCAAGAGCGCCCGCAGTGGGTTGTCGACCAGTTGGTCGATCGACTTCGGCAGGCTCTTCTCGAGTGCGGCCTCGATCGCGGTGGCGCGCTGCGCCTGCTCGGGGGAGAGCTGCGACGTGAGCACGGTGGCCTGGCCGGTGGCCTCCGCGAGCCGATCGAGGGCCAGCAGCCCAATCGAGGTGCCGATCGCCTCTTCCGCGACGGTCTTGAACTCGGCGGCGGCCTCGGCGGTCCGCTTGAGGTCAAGGAGGGCCGAGGCGTGCACGTATCGCGCCAGGGGATCGCCCTGGCGGATCGGGTCGAGCGCCTTCACCGCGTCCTCTGGCTTGCCGCGACGCCACGCGAGTATGGCATCGAAGCGGACGCGACCCCGTTCGCCGAGCGACCCCGCCTTGGCGGCGGCGTCGAGCATCGCCGGCACACCGGAGACATCGGTGCCGAAGAGCAGGATGGTGGTTGCCTTCTGCAGCTCGATCTCGCCGATGACGGTGGCCGGCTCGTTGCGCGACTGCGCTCGCCGCACCTCGGCATCGCAGCCGCGGCTGGCGCGTTCCACGAGCGACGCCACCTCGGCGGTACGCCCCGAGGCTTTCTGCAGTCCCAGCATGGCGATGCTCAGCGTGGAGGGGAGCGGCGGGAATTCGCGGTTCAGGCGTTCCACGGTGATGGTGGGATCGCGGTACGAGATGTTGCGCCGGTAGTCGTCGGTGAGGCGCCCCATGCGCAGGTCGAGTTCACGCAGTGCGGCGTCGCGTTGGCCGGTGCCCCAGAGCGCGGTGGCCAGGTCGCCGGTGAGGCTGTACACGGTCTCGGGCCGTCGCTCGGCATCCGCCACCGCGATCGCCAATCGCGCCACTCGTTCGGCGCCGCGGAAGGCACCGCCGTCGAGCAGCACCTGCACCAAGGCGCTCCACGTGGACAGGTCGCGGGGATTGGCCTCGGCGGCGATCGAGAGCAATTCCACGTCGGCCGCCGGGTCGTTCACGCGCATCCGGAAGAAGCCTGCAGCCGTCTGCGCTGCCGCGGGGAACGACGGATCGGTCTTGACCGCCTCGCCAAGCCACCGGGCGAAGAGCTCGGTGTTGCCGATGCGGCTCTCCAGCGAGGCCAGCTGGTACGCCAGCCGGGCGGCGACCGGGTCGCCGATGGTGCCGCGGACCTTGGGGTCGAGCACGGACTCGTAGGCGCGCACCCGGCCATCGGCGGTGGGGTGCGCCTCGATGGCATCGCCGATGCGGGCGAGGCGGACCACGTCGTCGGCGGGGTCGAGCCGCGCCAGCGCGGCCAGCGCGTCGCGGCGGGCCGCGGCCGCCACCTCGGGCTTGGCTCCGGCGATCTCGTCGGCGAGCACCAGGACCATGTCCCAGGCCGGTCGGCGGTCCGGGGCCAGCGCGGCGCAGCGGCGCGCCAGCGCGAGCACCGACTCGTAGCCCTCGTCGGAGATGTCCGGGTCGAGCGTGAAGACGAAGAGGTCGGCGAGCCACGCGGCCGACAGCATGCGCGCCATCCTCGCTTGTTCGGCGGCGGCATCGAGCGGTGCGGCCGGGGGTGCGGCCGGGGGTGAGGAAGCGGCGGCAGCATCCGCCGCGGGCGCCATGGCCGCCGGGTCCTGCACGGGGACGGTCGCCCCGAGTCCCGCGGAAAGTGCCGCCACGGCGGCGATCCCAACCACACCAGCGGCGCAAGAAGGCATCGGGTCAGTCTATCCGTGCGTCGGTGCAGTCGCCGCGACGCGACGCAGCAGGACACCCATCGCCACGAGCCCCACCGGCACCGCCACCAGCACGTCGACGGCCCGACCCGTCAGTTCCGCTGCCAGCCCGGCATCACGCTCGTAGCCGCCGAGAATCGGTGCTGCCAGCGCTACGGCCCACTCGCGGATCCCGAGTCCGTTGCCGACGAACGGCACCAGGTTGGCGGCACTCGCCACGAGCGCCGCACCGACGGCGGTCTTCGGCTCGATGGGCCAGCCGCTCAGGCGGAACGCCGCCCACGCGTGCACCGCCCACGCCAGCACCTCGGCCGTGCGCAGCACCATCACCAGCGCGAAGATGCGCCAGCGCGGTTCGATCGCCAGCGGCAGCCACACGGCGGGCACCAGCAGAACCGGCCACCACGGCGCGTCCGGCGCCGACAGGAGCAGGGCCACCGCACCCACCGCGCCGATCGCCACGGCGGTGGCCGCCATCGCCTGCAGGATCACCACGAGCGACGCGCGGACCGGGATTCCGTTCACGGCTCGGTGGTACGCCAGCCGCCCGATGCTGCCGGCCTGCATCGGGACGTAGTTGGCCAGGGTGCTGGCGGCCACCAAGGCATTCATCTCCACGAGGCCCACGCGCCCATGGCGTCGGGTGAGGATCCAGAAGACGCCCGACGTCAGCACCTGCACCGCCACGATGCTCGCCAGCAGCGCCGCAAGCGCCTCCCAGTGCGGGCTGCGCAGGGCGCGTCCCACCGAGTCGGCGATCGCCGGGTTGCGCGCCGTGGCCACCACGGCCGCGACCACCAGCACCACACTCGCCGCAGCCCCGATCCTTCGGTAGAGCCGTCGGTGCCCCCGGTCGAGCGGGTTGGCCGTGCTGGTGTCGTCCACGCCGGGACGATACGCCGCGCCCGTACGCTCCCGGCCATGTGCGGCTTCGCCGGATTCGTCGATCGCTCCGAACGCCTGACCGACCACCAGGCGGTGCTGCGGGCGATGTCAGCGGCCGTCGCGCACCGGGGTCCCGATGGCGAGGGATTCTTCGTCGAGCCGCGGCTCGGCCTCGGGGTGGCGCACCGCAGGCTGGCGATCATCGACCGGACGCCGGCGGCGGCGCAACCGATGCTGGCGCCGGGCGGCCGTTGGCTGGTGGCCTACAACGGCGAGATCTGGAACCATGCGGAACGGCGCGCCGAGCTCCTGGAGGCGGGCCACGCCGTGGGCACGTCCACCGGCGACACGGCGGTGTTGGCGGCGATGCTCGAGGCGCGGGGGTTCGAGCGCACGCTGCAGGAGATCGACGGCATGTTCGCCTTCGTGGCCGTGGACCTCCACGAGCGGACCCTGTGGCTGGCCCGTGACCGCTTCGGCGTGAAGCCGTGCTTCTGGGGGTGGGCCGAGGACCGACGCGGACCGGGCGTCTTCGTCTTCGGCAGCGAGCTGCGCGCGCTCACCGCATGCCCGGCCTTCCGCAACACGGTGTCGCCGTTCGCGATCGCGTCGGTGCTCGGCTCGCTCACCACGCGGGGAACGCGGACGCTGTGGGACGGCGTGCATGCCGTGGAGCCAGGGTGCGCCGTCTCGCTGGACCTCTCCACCGGCCGCATCGGGCACCGACGCTGGTTCGGGATCCGCGCCGCCGCGGCAGCGGCCCGGCTGCGGGGCCTGCACGAGGACCGCGACGGCATGCAGCGGTCCTTCGATGGATTGGTGGATGCATCCGTGCGGCGACGACTGCGGAGCGACGTCCCGGTGGGTGCGTTCCTGTCGGGCGGCATCGACAGTTCGCTGGTGGTGGCGGCCATGCACCGCGCGGGGGTGCGGCCGCTCCACACCTTCACCGTGGGTTTCGAGGACCCGCAGT
>JBJOIF010000047.1:0-5138 GCA_046047335.1 Planctomycetota bacterium
GTGCCCTCGTGCACCTCGCCGACCTTGTGGATCTTGCCCGTGTAGAAGAGGATGCGCTCGGTGACGGTGGTCTTGCCGGCGTCGATGTGGGCGCAGATGCCGATGTTGCGAACCTTGCTGAGGTCAGTGGCCATGGGTGTGGGTCCGTGGAACGGGGCGAAAAATGGGTAGAACGGGGAGTGTACCCCGGCCCGCGGGGCGCCACAAGCGCAAGGTCAGGGTGGGGTTATCGAGCTGGTTCGGCGGTGGGGGAAGCGGCGTGTGCATGGAACGAGTGACAAAATTCGCGCCAGCCGTGATGGGTTCGGTCACTCGTTTGCGTGATCGGCGTGCCACGGCGTACGTCGATCGCGGTTCGGATCGGATGCGGCGCGGGCAACGTTCGGCTGGGCCTCGGGCGCAGCCACGGGACATGGGCCGTACGCCGACGGACTCGGCGCAGTCAGGCGCCTGCACGGGAGTGTGGGCCTTCAGTCGGGGCAATGCCCCAGGACCAAGACGATGCGCAACACTTCGATGATTGCCTCGATGGCGGCGGTGGTGGTGGCCGGGTCGGCGGTGGCGGCCACGGTCAACGTCAACGCGCTCGGTGCGTCGAGCGGGTGGTACTCGGATGACACGCGGAACACGTCCGGGACCGTGCTCAACGGCACGGTGTCGTCGTATCAGCCGTACTTCGGCGGGTTCGTGCCCTCCAGCACCGCCAACGATGCGGCGATCGCGCAGCAGATCTACTTCACCGACTCCGGCTCGGCGACCTCGGGCGGCGCGGGCGTGATGGTCCTTGACGGCACCACCAGCAACTCCGGCAAGTCGAGCGTCAAGTACTACGCCGCGGCGGAAACCCCCGGAGGCCTGGGCACCGGAGCTGGACTCTCGTCCTTCACATCGACCTACCGGTGGTTCATGGACAACTACACGACGGTCCGGACCCCGGCGCTCAGCCTCTTGGTGCAGGGTTCGGACGGACTCGTGTATTCCATGGCCTACGTCGGGGCCGGCGCTCAGGCGCAATCGTGGAACACGTTCTCGGTTGATGCGAACACCGCGGCATCCAACGTCGGCGGCACCCTGTACGGCTGGTTCCTGTACAGCAATGGCGCCCCGGGCGGCACCGCCGCCAAGAGCCTGAACGAATGGCTGAGCGACGCCACCTACGGCAGCATCCTGTCCGGCGGCACCGTGCTGGCGCAGGGCTTCAACATCGGGTCCTACCAGCGCAATGCCCGCGTCGGCATCGACTGGCTCGAGAGCAGCCTGATCAACGGCGGCGACCGCGTGGACTTCGGGGTCATCCCGGCGCCCGGCGCGGTGGCGCTGCTCGGCGTGGCCGGCCTCGTCGGTTCGCGTCGCCGTCGCTGACCGTTCCTTTCGCGCATCCCCGTCGGCCGTCGGCCGACGACCACACTCCTCGCCCTCGTGAGCCTCGGCTCGCGGGGGCGAGTGTTCGTTCACAGGCGGGGTGGCGGCAATCACGTCATGAAGCGCGCCGACACCCGGTTTGCCGCGGGCACGCCTTGGGCGCCGTCGCGGGCGAATCCGGTGACGTTGTCGATGGTCGTCCGTGCGATCGCCGCGCACGCCTCACGGGTGAAGAACCCTTGGTGGGCGGTGACGAGCACGTTGGGGAAGGTGAGGAGCCGCACGAACACGTCGTCCTGAATGGCCTCCGCGGAGAGGTCGCGGAAGAAGAGGTCGCCCTCCTCTTCGTAGACATCCAGCCCGACCGACCCGACGTGCCCCCGCTTCAGTGCCACGATGAGCGCCCGTGTGTCGATGACGGCGCCTCGGCTCGTGTTGACGATCATCACTCCGGGCTTCATCGCCGCGATCGCGTCGGCACCGATGAGGTGACGGGTCTGGGGCGTCAAAGGGCAGTGCAGCGTGATGATGTCCGACGCGGCGAAGATCTCGGGGAGCGCCGCGTACCGGACGCCGAGGGCTTCGCACGCCGGGTTCGGGATCGGATCGAACGCCAGGACATGGCACCCGAACCCACGCAGGATCGAGCAGACGGCCTCGCCGATCTTGCCCGTCCCGACCACGCCGGCGGTCTTGCCGTGCATGTCGAAGCCCAGGAGCCCGTCGAGCTCGAAGTTCTGCTCGCGGACGCGCGCGTACGCCCGGTGGAACTTGCGGTTGAGGGTGAGCATCAGCCCGACCGCGTGTTCGGCCACCGCGTACGGGGAGTACGCCGGGACGCGGGCCACGACCAGCCCCAGCCGATCCGCCTCCTCGAGGTCGACGTGGTTGAACCCCGCGGATCGGAGGGCGAGGATCCGCGTACCCCCTGCATGGAGCGCGCGGAGTACCGGGCCGGAGGCGTCATCGCCGACGAAGATCGAGACCGCCGGGGACCCGTGCGCAAGCGCCGCGGTGGCCGTCGACAGTCTCGCGTCCAGCGTATGCAGCTCGTGTCCGGCGGCCCCGTTGGCCTCGTCGAGGAAGGGTCGTTCGTATGGCTTGAAGGAGAAGATCGAGATTCGCATGCTGGGAGAACCGGTGGGTGGATGCCGGGGCGAAGTCGGTCAGACGGCGCGCACGAGCGCCTGGCGGGGGATACCGAGGCGCTCCGGTGCGTCGCCCACGGCATCGAGGAAGCGGCGACCGTCCTGCACGTACCCGGCGGTGGGTTCGAGGCCGTGCACGTGCCGCGCGAAGTACTCGTTCAGGCGCCGCATGTGGAGTTCGCGTGCGAACTTGGCGGCCATCGAGGCAAGCGCGACGGGCAGGTTGCGCTCCTCACCGCCGAGCTCAAAGCTCACCGTGGCGGCGTGGGCGGGAAGGGCACGCGTGGCGGGCCAGGCCAACCGATAGCGCGCGGTGGAGTCCGATTCCTCGAGCACCGCCAGTTGCGCCTCCGGAAACGAGGTACGCAGCGGGTCGAGGTAGGCGGTGCGCCCGCCCTGGCGGTCGAGGGCGATCCACGCGTGCGTGCCGCGCGCGGCCGCGAGTGCGCGCACGCGGTCGACGTGCCGCATGGCAGCCATGAAGTTGATGGTGGCCTTGTTGCCGATGCGGTCGGCCTGCGCGTTGAGCTCGGTGGGTCCCAAGGCCTCCACCGTGAGCAGGGCGACGGAGGTGCGTGCCTTCGCGAGGGCCGTGCGCAGCATGCTTGAGGCGATGCGCAGGGCCGCCGCGTCGTTTCCGACCGGCAGGGGATGTGCGTCGGCATGCCAGGGGCCATCGGCGGGCGAGGGCAGTGCCGAGAGCGCGTCGAGGAGCGCGGCGTCGGTCGGGAACCCGTCCGCGCTCGCCGCGGCCGCCGACGCGAAGGCCGTCACGCCGCGCTCGAGGTGCCGCAACGGATGTGCCGCAGCGTCCTTCGCCCCCTTGAGCTTCTTGCTGTCCTCCACCGCGATGCGCGCGCGACGGTCGTTGGCGGCCCGGCAGACCGCGCTGCGCAGGAGGGCCCACAGGCACGGGGGCGGGTCGTCGGCCGGCGCGTCGAGCTCGAACGCCGCGCAGCCGACGCACAGCGGCCCCAGGAGCGGACCGTATCCGGCTTCGTCGATGCCTGCGAAGATCATGCCGGTGGCAGTGTCCCATGTCGGCGGCGCGCGCGCCCGGCGGGGATGCCGTCCCCGTGCAATTTCGGTCCAGCTCGCCCCTCGGCGAATGTGCTGCGACGTATGTTTCAGTCATGCCCCGCGTCCTCCTCGCCATGTCGGGCGGTGTCGACAGCTCCGTGGCCGCCGCGCTGCTGCAGCGCGCCGGGCACGAGGTGGTGGGGGTGTTCATGCGCCTGGGCAGCCCCGGCGAGGCGTTCGACGAGCTCGAGCGGGCTGACGCCTGCCCGGCCGAGCGTCCGGGCGCGGCCGTCCAGTTGAAGATCGGCCACCAAGGCTGCTGTTCGATCAACGACGCCGCGGACGCGCGCCTCGTCGCCGCCAAGCTCGGGATCCCGTTCTACGTCGTCAACTTCAAGAAAGACTTCGGCCGGATCATCGACTACTTCGTCGGTGAGTACAACGCCGGACGCACCCCGAACCCATGCGTGCGGTGCAACGACTGGCTGAAGTTCGGCAAGCTCCACGACTACGCGCGCCAGATCGACGCAGAGTTCGTGGCGAGCGGCCACTACGCGCGCGTCGAGCCGGACGACGCCGGCGCATTCGCGCTCCGCCGCGGCGTCGACCTCGACAAGGACCAGAGCTACGTGCTCTTCGGCGCACCGCGCGATCGGCTCGCGCGGATGCTGCTGCCGATCGGCGGCATGCGCAAGGCCGACGTCCGCGAGCTCGCGCGCGAGCTCGCGCTGCCCGTCTTCGACAAGCCCGACTCGCAGGAGATCTGCTTCGTGCCGGACAACGACTATGCCGGCCTCGTCGCTCGCCGTGCGCCGGACGCCGTCCGCCCCGGTGCGGTTGTCGACCTCTCGGGGCGCATCCTGGGCCAGCACTCCGGGCACCAGCACTTCACCGTCGGGCAGCGCAAGGGCTTGGGCATTGCCGCGGGCGAGCCCATCTACGTGGTCCGCAAGGACGCCGCGACGAACACGGTCACGGTCGGTCCACGCGAGGCGCTGCTTGCGTCGGGCTGCGAGGCGGCCGAGTGCAATTGGCTGGTCGAGCCGCTGTCGGAATGGACGCGGTGTCTGGCGAAGATTCGTTACAACGCCGAGCCGGTGGCGGCGCGCGCGCGTGCCGTGTCCGGCGGCGGTCCCCAGCCTGACCTCGAGGTCCGCTTCGACGAGCCGCAGCCCGCCGTCGCGCCCGGCCAGGCCGTGGTCTGCTTCGATGGCGACCGCGTGCTGTGCGGCGGGTGGATTCGGTAGCCGAAAATCGTCCCGGAGGAGTGGGACCAATTTCCTATCATCTCGCGTCCCATGCCGAACCTCACCATCGACGTCGCGAAGACCCTGGGCGCCGAGGCCGACGGCCTCCTCTCGCACACCGCGAAGGTGGCGAAGTCCACGCTCCACCTGCCGGGCCCCGACTTCGTCGACCGCTGCTTCGCGCCGAGCGACCGGAGCCCCCAGGTGCTCGCCAGCCTCCAGCGGATCTACGGCCACGGACGCCTCGGCGGCACGGGGTACATGAGCATCCTGCCCGTCGACCAGGGCATCGAGCACTCGGCCGGCGCGAGCTTCGCGAAGAACCCCGCGTACTTCGACGGCGAGAACATCGTGAAGCTCG
>JBJOIF010000048.1:0-10548 GCA_046047335.1 Planctomycetota bacterium
GCACCGCGATGGTGCCCAGGCCGCCGACCGCCTCGGCCGGCACCACCGGTCGCCGCGCGGTGACGATGGTGAGGGGCCCCGGCCAGAGCCGCGACGCCAGCTCGTCGCATCGCGGGCACCACGTCTCCACGATCGCGCGCGCCGACCCGGCGTCCAGCACGTGGGCGATCAGCGGGTTGTTCGACGGACGCCACTTGAGCCGGTAGATCTCGCCGATGCCCCGCGGATCAAGGGTCAGCGCCCCGAGCCCGTACACGGTTTCCGTGGGAAAGGCCACGGGACGACCGGATCGCATCGCCTCCGCGGCCAGCTCGATCGAGGCGTCGGTAGGCTCGAGGATCCGCGGCATGGGGTCAGCGCGGCCCCCCGGCATCGACCACCTTCAGCTCGATGCGGTTGCGCTCGAGCGCGGTACCCATGGCGGCGTGCAGGTTGGCGATCGCCACGTTGTAGTCGGCCAGCGCCACCGCCTCCGCGACCTGGGCAATCGCCAGTCCGTCCTGGCGGAAGAACTTGAGCGCTAGGAACTCGGGCGTGAGCTGCGCGATGCTCTCCTCGTCCACGGCGAGCGCGCGCATGTTCTCGGCAGCCGCCAGCCGCTGCGCGCGGGTCTGCACGATCAGCCGATACGCCGCGGCGGCGTCCTGGAGCGCGTTGCGCACGTCGAGTACGACCGACTGCACCGCGGTCTTGTAGACGATCACCGCCCGGCTGCGCGCCAGCCGCGCCCGGCGGAAGTCCGCCTCGGCGGCGCGGTTGCCGATCGGCTGCCGGAACGTCGCGCCCACCGCCCACTCGACGGTGGCATCGGTCGAGTTCTCGAGGAACCCGCTGTCGCCGAGGTTCTGCCACGAGTCGCCGAAGGTCGAGCCGAGCCCATAGAGCGCACCGCTCGCCTGCAGGTCGAGCTGCGGAAGACGGCCGTTGTCGGCCACGTCGATGCCAATCGACGCATCGTCGATCGAGAGGAGCGCGGAGGCGATGGACGGATTGGCCGCCATCGCGGTGGCGAGCGTCTCGCCGGGGCTGTAGCGCAGCGGCTGGTCGACCGGGACGTCCACGGTGACCAGGGTCTCGTTGCCGCCGGCGGGCAGCCGCGGGTCGTTCATGGTGCGCTTCAATTCGTTCACCGATCGCTGCAGCTCGCGCTCGGCGCGGATCACCGCGGCACGGCGGTCCTCGACCTTGGACACGGCGTCGGCGTACTGCGCGAGGCTGGTGTCGTACTCACGCCGACGCTCGAGGAGCGACCGCACCGACTCCCCCACCGAGAGCAGCCACCGCGCACTCACGAGCCGCTGGCGGGCCACGTAGACCTGCCAGTACTGCGTCTCGGCCCGTGCCACGGTGTCCAGCAGCACCTCGCGAACGCCCTGCAGCGCTCGGCGATCCTGGTTGCGCGCGACGCGCAGGCTGGCCAAGTTGACGTCGGTGCCGAAGCCCCGCAGGAGCGGCTGGCTGAGGGTCAGGTTCACCGAGTTCAGGTACGAGGGGTTGGGCGTAATGCGGTCTCCAGGATCGGAGAACTCCTGCCCCTGCATCCGCGTGGAGACCGACAGATTGGTGCCGGTCGCGAACCGCTGCTCGAAGCCGGCCTCGAGGTTCCAGATCTTCTGGTCGGCGGTCGGGTTGAGCAGGAACCCGCCGCCACCACCGCCGATGTCCAGGGTCGGCTGGGGAACGTTGCTGCGCCGGTACCCGCCGTTGGCGAAGAGGACCGTGTCGAAGACCGCCTCGGCCTTGACGATCTCGGCCTGGCTGATGGCCTCGTCGAGGCGCACCTGCTGGATGCCCAGGTTGTTGCTGACGGCCGACGCGATCGCCTGCTGGAGGGTCAGCACCACCTCGCGGGGGGCGCGGCCGTCCAGGTCCGGGCCCACGTCCAGGCCGATCCCGGCGTCCGCCGGCTGGGGGCCCAGGGCGTCGAGCTGCGCGCGGCGGCCCTTGAGGCTCTCAAACACCTCGCTCTGCGCGGCCTGGACCTCGGTCCCGGGCGACCGAAGGGTGGATTGCCCCGCCTCGCGTGCAAGGGTGGCATCAAGGGACCGCTGCAGTTCGGCGTCGGCGTCGTTTCGGAGGGCATCCTGGCACCCGGCCAAGGCGGTCACCCCCACGACCAGCCATGACCCCACCCGGACGGCGGAAATCACGGGAAGCCAGCGATGGATGGGGCGCAGCATCTGTTCAAGTGTAGTCCGGCGCAGTATCCTTATGGGCATGTTGCAAGGACGCACACCCGCACGGATGCGGGGCGCCGCCGGCACGATGCTGGCCCTCGCGCCCCTCTTCACCCTCTCGCACCTCGTCATCGCGTCGGCCGACGCGGCGCCGTCCATGCAGGCATCGAGCGATGCCGCGTACTGGGCGGTGGTCAGCGGAAACTCGGTCAACGTGCGCTCGGGCCCCAGCGCGCAGAGCGCCTACGCCTTCGGCCGCCTCGCGAAGGGCGACATGGTCCGCGTCGTGCGCGAGGAGTTTGGCTGGGCGCGCGTGGAACCCGCCGGCAGCGCCTTCGCGCAGACCTTTGCGTTCGTCCCCGCGGATCGTCGTGTGAGCGTCGCTGCCGATGGCGCGACCGCCACGGTGACCGCGCGCACGGAACTGCGCGCCCCGAACATCGAGGCGGGCGCATCGCCGGACAAGAGCTGGAAGCAGATCGGCACCATCGAGCCCGGCGCCACCCTCACCGTGATGGGCAACGTCGCCGGTGAGCGTGAGACCGTCTACAAGGTGGCCGTTCCCGCCTCCGCCGAGGCCTGGGTGAACCTGCAGTTCCTGCGGCGCGCGACCGATGCCGAGGCCATGCAGGCCGCCGCCGCCGCGGCCGTGGTTGCTCCCGCACCGGCGACGGCGACGACCGAGCCCGCGACGACTCCGGCGGCGGCAACGGCTGCCGCCGATTCGACACCCGCGGCCACTGCAGCACCGGCGCCCACCACGGCGGGCACCGAGCTGGTGGAAGTGGACCCCGTCCGCGTTGCGGAACCGACCAACGCCCCGACCGCAGGTGCGCCTGCGCCAGCCACGGTCGCCGCTCCCGACTTCGGCACGCTGCCGAGCTCCGGCCCGGCGATCCCCCCGCTGATGGGCCAGTCGCCGCGCACGCCTGATGCCTCGACGGCGACTGGCACGGTGACGCCTGCCGAGCCGGCGAAGCCCGCGTTCGTGTCGCGCCGCGCCACGCTCGATGACCTCGAGCAGCAGTTCCGTGCGGTGCGGAGCCAGCCGGAGGCGAGCGCCGAGTTCGAGGCGCTGCGCGCCCGCTACCAAGACCTGGCCTCGGCACCGGACGCCACGGGCAACGTGCGCGGCGTGGCGCAGGCCCGCGCGCAGCAATTGACGCTCCTCACGGAGACCCAGGTGCAGCTGCAGGGCCTCGAGCGCCGCAAGGCCGAGCTCGACGACCGCCGCCGCGGCATCCGTCAGCTGGTGCTCGACATCCAGCAGCGCTCCGAGTTCACCGCGGTGGGCGTGCTCAACGCGAGCGCCGTGTACGACGGCGTCCGGTTGCCGGAGCTGTACCGCATCTGCGATCCGATGACCGGCGCGACCGTGGCCTACGTGGAGCCGAATGCGGAGATCCCCATGGGCCCGATGATCGGGACGCTCGTTGGCGTCAAGGGCGCGTCGCAGTTCGACCCCGCCCTGCGGCTGAGCGTGATCGCGCCCCTCTCGGTCGACCTGCTCACCATGCGCACCGAGCCGCAGGTGACGCGCACCGAGTCGACCCGCCCGATCGAGGAAGCGGGCACGCTCGCGCCGAGCCAGCAGGTCATCGACGGTGGGCCCTGCCCCGAGGACCTGCCGGACTTCGAGCCGGCCCCTCTGGCCACGCCCTGATCGAAAGACGTACGCATGCTCACGCGGGGCCGCGCCCGGCGCGGCCCCGCGGCGCGTTTTGGAAGCCCTATACTCATTGACCTCGGGGCGCTAGCTCAATTGGAAGAGCACCGCCTTTGCAAGGCGGGGGTTACCGGTTCGACCCCGGTGCGCTCCACTCCCGATCACCGCCCGTCGGCCCGCGCGCGCAACGCCGCCGCCATCGCCACCGCGGCCGTCTCCACGCGGAGCACCGACGATCCGATCGACACGGGGCGCGCGCCCGCCTCGATGGCGGCGGCGCGTTCCGCCGCAGAGAACCCGCCCTCGGGTCCGACCGCGAAGGCAAATCGATCGCCATCACACGCAGCGATCGGACCGCCCGCCGCATCGGCGAGGAGCACGTGGCGCCCTGCGCCGCGCTGCAGGCGAACGAACTCCGCAAGACGTACCGGTTCGCCGAGCACGGTCCGCCAAGCGCTGCGGCTCTGCTTGCACGCCTCCAACAGGATGCGCTCCGCGCGCGGACGATTGATGCCCGCCGCATCCACCACGCCGAACTCCGCGTCGATCGGCACCACAGCCTCCACCGAGAGCTGGGCCAGCATGTCGAGCGCCGTCGACCAGCGGTCCCCCTTGGGCGGCGCCAGCGCCGCCACGATGCTGGCCGTGGGCCGCGGGGCATCGCGCACGGACGTGACCTTCACCATCGTGCCACCGGCCCGGTCGCGTTCCGGGGCGATCACGGCGTCTGCCACGGATCCTGCGCCATCGAACAGCGTGACCGGGTCGCCCGGCCCGAGCCGGCGGACGCCGAGTGCATGACGAGCCTCATCGCGATCGAGCGCGACGGATCCACCCGCCGGCGGAATCGAGGGAACATGGAACCAGGGGCAGCTCATCGGGCCGAGCGGGAAAGATAGACGTCCATCCGAGTGGTGCTGCCGCCAAAGGTGATGTCCGGCCCGCCCTCAAGCGTGGGCGCATCGTCGCCGCGCTTGACCACCGTGCGCAGCCGGGCCGCGACGCGGGCGGCAGAGAGCAGCGCTCCGGCGTCGGGGTCGTCGCCCACCGCCACCCGCAGCACCTGGATCTCCTTGCGGGGCCGCGCACTCGCCCGCCGGCGGGGCGGGAACATGGGATCCACGAGCACGGCATCGAACGTGGCCTCTCCCAGAGCACCGATGGCGTCGGCCTCGACCAAGCGCAGCCGCGAGAGCGCCGACGCATCGATGCGCGGATCGGCCGCCGCCCGGCGGATCCCATCGCGCCCGAGGGCCGCGACCGTCGGCGAGCGCTCGAAGGCGGTGACCTCGAATCCGGCCATCGCCAAGAGCCATGCATCGGCCAGCAGCCCCGCGGTGGCGTCGGCCACGGTCCGGGCGCGGTCGCCCATGGCGCGCACCAGCGGCGTGCCGCGCATGCCGCGCGGGTCCACGGCGCCCAAGTCGACGGACACGCCGGTACCGGGGCGATCCGAGGCGGCGCGGAGCTCCAGCACGTCGTCGTGCATCGCGAGCACCAGATCCTCGGCGCGGGCGGGAGGTTCCCACTGCATCGCCATGTTCTACCTGTCCGGGCGCCGCCGCTGCGCCCCGTAGACTCCGTCCGATGCACCCCCGCGCACCCGTCTTCGGCAACGTCCTCGAGATGGTCGGCAACACGCCCATGCTTGAGTTGCGCCGCATGGACACCGGTCCATGCCGCCTGTTCGTCAAGATGGAGTCGATGAACCCAGGCAACTCGATCAAGGACCGGATCGCGGTCCGGATGATCGAGGCCGCCGAGCGCGACGGCCGGCTTCGCCCCGGAGGGCACATCGTCGAGGCGACTGCAGGCAATACCGGCCTGTCCCTGGCCCTGGTGGCCGCCCAGAAGGGCTACACGCTGAGCGTGGTGGTCCCGGACAAGATGAGCGACGAGAAGATCAGCCACCTGCGAGCCATGGGCGCCGAGGTGGTGCTGACGCGCAGCGACGTCGCCAAGGGCCATCCCGAGTACTACCAGGACGTCGCCGAGCGACTGTCGAAGTCCCGCCCGAACACCCTGTACATCAACCAGTTCGCCAACGCCGCGAACCCGGAGGCCCACGAGACGACCACCGGCCCGGAGATCTGGGAGCAGATGGAGGGCAAGGTGGATGCGGTCGTGGTGGGCGTCGGCTCCGGCGGCACGCTCAGCGGCGTCGGGCATGCCCTACGCAAGCGCAACCCCGCGATCGACGTGATCCTCGCCGACCCCAAGGGATCGATCCTCGCGCCGCTCGTCAACGAGGGGCGCCACGTCGAGCCGGGCAGCTGGCTGGTGGAAGGGATCGGCGAGGACTTCGTGCCCTCGATCTGCGACCTCAAGCTCGTCAGCAAGGCGTACACGGTCACCGACGCGGATGCATTCCACACCGCCCGCGAGTTGCTCCGCACCGAAGGCGTCCTGGCGGGCTCGAGCGTGGGCACCCTGCTCTGTGCCGCGCTGCGCTACTGCCGCGAACAGACTCAGCCGAAGCGGGTGGTGACGTTCATCTGCGACTCGGGCGCCAAGTACCTGAGCAAGATGTTCAACGACTTCTGGATGGTCGACAACGGGTTCATCGACCGTCCCCGTACGGGCGACCTCCGCGACCTGATCGCGCGCCGGCACCTCGACCGCGAGGACTACGTGCTGTCGCCCGAGATCCCGCTGGCGCAGGCGATCAAGCGAATGCGGCTGTACAACGTGAGCCAGATGGTGGTGTTGGGCGAGGGCGACCGGATCGAGGGCATCCTGGACGAGAGCGACGTGCTGCTTGCGCTCGTCGCCGATCCGAAGGGAGCCGGGGTGCGGCCGGTGTCCGAGTTCATGACACGGCGGCTCGAGACGGTCCGGCCCGACGCCAAGCCGTCCGACCTGCTGCCGGTGTTCCGCGCCGACCGCGTGGCGATCGTGGCCGACGAATCGGCCTTCTACGGCATCATCACCAAGATCGACCTCATCAACTGGCTGCGCAAGCAGCTCCCCTGACCATGGCACACGGACCACTCCACCTCGACTCGCGCGTCATCCACGGCGGCCAGGCCCCCGAGCCCGGCACGGGTGCGGTGATGCCCCCGATCTTCACCAGCAGCACCTTCGTGCAGGAGAGCCCGGGCGTCCACAAGGGCTTCGAGTACAGCCGCAGCCACAACGCGACCCGGTTCGCGGCCGAACGCCTGCTGGCGAGCATCGAGGGATCCGGGCTGACCGACGAACAGGACCGCACCAACGGCGGATTCTGCTTCGCGAGCGGACTGGCGGCCATTGGCACCGCGCTCGAGCTGCTCGACGCGGGTGACCCGATCCTCTGCATGGACGACGTCTACGGGGGGACCAACCGTCTGCTCAATCGCGTCCGACGGCGCAGCCAGGCGCTGAAGGTGGAGTTCGTCGACATGACCGATGTGGCCGCCCTCGAGGCTGCCGTCGCGGCGCACCGCCCGCGCATGATCTGGGTCGAGACGCCGACCAATCCCACGCTGAAGCTGGTGGACCTGTCGGCCGTGGCGCGCATCGGCAAGGCATGCGGCGCGATTACCGTCTGCGACAACACCTTCGCAACCCCGATGCTGCAGCGGCCCCTGGAACACGGGATCGACGTGGTGATGCACTCGACCACCAAGTACCTCGGTGGGCACAGCGACACGGTCGGGGGCGCCTTGGTGACCGGCGACCCCGCCATCGCCGAGCGCCTTCGCTTCATGCAGAACGCGATCGGCAGCGTGATGGGGCCGTTCGATGCCTACCTCACGCTGCGCGGGGTCAAGACGCTCGCGGTGCGGATGCGGCAGCACTGCTCGAGCGCAGCGCGGATCGCCTCCTGGCTCGAGAAGCATCCGAAGGTGGCCAAGGTCACCTACCCCGGCCTCGCCAGCCACCCGCAGCACGAGCTCGCCTGCCGGCAGATGCGCCTGGACGGCGCGCCCGCGGGTGGCGGCATGATCACCGTCCACCTGACGGGCGGGATCGAGCGGAGCCGACGCTTCCTGGAGGGCGTGCGGATCTTTGCGCTGGCCGAGAGCCTCGGCGGCGTGGAGAGCCTGATCGAGCACCCGGCGATCATGACCCACGCCAGCGTCCCGCCCGAGCAGCGGGCCGCGCTGGGAATCAGCGATTCTCTGGTCCGGCTGAGCGTCGGCATCGAGCATCCAGACGACCTCCTCGCAGACCTCGAGCACGCCCTGGCCTCCGCCTGACGGGAGGTGCAATGCCAGCCCCCCCGGGGCGTTGGGCGTCCATGGTCCTCGCACCCTGCATCCTGGCTGCTCTGACGTTCGCCACCGGATCCGCCCCGCCCGCCGGCGCGGACGGGCTGTTGGCGGGGCCGAACGTCTCCGCGTCCGCCGACCGTCCCGTGCGGCCCACGATCGTGGTGCGGGGCTTCGACGGCACGGTCGAGGCGCTCGACGACGAACCCGAGGTGACGGCGGTGTTCGCGCTGCCCGACCTCACGGACGAGCAGCGCGAGCGGCTCGAGGCGCTCGCCGCGCACCGGCGGCAGGCCTTCGAGACCATCCTCTTCGACAACTACGCCGAGGTGATCGGGGCCGGCCAGCCGGGCAACGCTCGGCCGGGACGGGTCGCCGCCATCCTGCGGCCCTTCCGGGTGCGCGGGTCGTTCGCCGACGAGGCGGCATCGGTGCTCACCCCCGCGCAGCGCACCGAGGTCGACCGGATGGTGGCGGAGTGGCGCGCGGCGGAACCAGCCTCGGACGAACTGCGCGAACTCGGACGCATGGCGCGGCGGGCGATCCAGCGCCGGGCGGCATCGCGCCAGGCGGGATTCAACGACCTGGTGGAGCGCCTGGATTTGACGCCAGAGCAGGCCGAGCAGGTGCGGTCGCTGTTCATGCAGTTTGCGGTCGAGGAAATCCAGGGAACCCGCGAGCGCGGCAGCTACAGCCGACGCGAGCGCGACGAAGTCTTCGCGGCCTTGGCGAAGATCCTGGATCCGTCTCAGCGGGAACGGCTGCGGGACATGGTGCTCGACCGTGCGCCTAGCGCGGCGACGCCACCCAGCGCCCCGCCCTCCACCATGCCTTGACCGGATCGACGCCAAACAGGCTTCCCGGATCGGCCAAGTCCACCTCGGGAAGCGGGGCTCCCCCGCCGGTGGCCAGCGCCTCGCCCCAGGTGCGGGCGCCACCGGCGCTGCAGGCGGCGATGACGGCATGGAGCGCTTCGGCCTGCGCCGGCGAGAACGGGGGCGGCCCCGAGGTGCGCATGGCGTCGCAATCGGCGCGGAACCGAGTCGCACCTCCGGCAAGGACCGAGGGGTGCGCGTCCAACAGCGCGTCGGCACCGGAGCGGCCGATCCACGCACGCGCGCCCGCCGCATCGCCACGGCGATAGGCGGCAAACGCCTGGAGCATGGCACCCGCGGCCTGGGCGCGCTCGGCGCGGTCGATGCGGCGGTCGGGTTCGGGATCCATGGCCCGGGCCACGGCGTCGAGCCGCACCCGCTCGGGTCCGTCGGGCGAATGCTCGAGCAGGAACAGCGCCGCGCTGCGTCCGAGGGAGCGTGCATCGATCGCTCCCGACAGCCCGGCGAGCGTGCGCGCCAGGTCGCGCGTCGCGCGGTCGGACGGATCGGCCCGGTCCATCAGGTCCTCGGCGAGCGCGATGTACGCCGCAGGACGTTCGGGAGAGAGCGCCTCCAACCGCGCCACCGCCCACGGCGGCACGTCCGACAACACCACGATCGACCCGAGGATGCAGGCGGCGATCATCACGGCTCTACTCCTGCGGGGTCGAGCGCCACGCGGGCAAGCGCAAGCTGGGCGAGTGCGTTGACGACCACCTGGTCGATGGCATCCGCGGCTCGAGCACGCGCGGAGGCGGCATCGCGCACGATGCTCGCGGTCTGCCCCTGCAGGCGCGGGTGCCGTTCCGCGAGGATCGCGGCATCGAGTTCGAGGAGCGCCACTTGCTCGGCGACCATCGCCTGCGGCCCTGGCGAGGCCAGCGCACGACGGAGCCGGAGGCGCTCGGCGATCGCATCGAGCGTGGGGGTCGGCACCCGGCCGGACACCTCGGCACGGCGAGCATCAAGCCATGCGCGGAAGGCATCCTCGGGCCGTGCCCCGGGGGGCACCCCCTCGCCGCCCGCCGCGCGCGCCGCTGCGGACGCCGAGAGCGTGAACTCCTGCGCCACCGAATCGATGCGGTGCCGGTCGGCGGGCGAGAGCGCCGCGTGGCGGTCAAGCAGCAGCACGACGCTCGCCGCCCGGACCTGCGCATCGGTGCCCCTCGGCGGAAGCTCGCCCGTGAGCGTGGACGCCAGCTGCGCAAGCTCGCCGGCATCCGCGGCCGCGGCGGCCTCCGCGGCGAGCGCAGACAGCACGTTCGCCCCGTCCATGAAGGTATCGGCGACCACGCCTTGCGCGACCGACCGCATGTCCGGCGACGGCGAGCGCAGCGCCTCGGTGGCGAGCGTGTGCGCGTCCTGCGGACCGAGATCGCCGATCGCGCGGGCCCGCAGGCCGCGCAGCACCGCCTTGCGGTCCTCGGCCACCGTCCGCGCCTGGAGTTCGCCGGCGAGCCGACCGTCGGTGGCCGGGCGCCGGCCGGCGGGACGCTCCGAACGGTCGACCCAACGGTCCAGTTCATCCAGCGAAATCCCTTGGGGATCGGCCGCCTGATCGGTGCGGGCCATCGCATCGCTCAGGAGCCCCCGCTCCAGGAGCCGCGCCGCCTCGACCAGGGCGATGCACTCGGCGG
>JBJOIF010000049.1:0-2665 GCA_046047335.1 Planctomycetota bacterium
CGCTCGAGCGCCCGTACTGCCCCACGCCGGCATCGATGGCGCGCTTGGCCGCCTCCTTGACCTCGTCGGGACCGTCGAAGTCGGGGAATCCCTGCCCGAGGTTCACCGCCCCGTGCTCGGCGGCGAGCCGACTGACGACGGCAAAGACGCTCTCTCCGAACGGGGCCAGCCGCGATGCGATGGAGGTGCGCATGGGACGAGGATATCGATGCCGCGGCGATAGCATCGCGTGGCCAATGACGACGCCCCGGCCAAACCCGCAGGTCACGGTGGAGCCGTTGATCGAGGACCCGGCGTTCGTGGTCCTCGACAAGCCCGCCGGTCTCGTCAGCGAGCCGGGGCTTGGCCATTGGGACGATTCATTGATGAACGGCGCGATGGCCCGCTGGGGCCAGGACTTGGGACCCCTGGGAGAGGCGCGCGACCATGGACTCCTGCATCGACTCGACCGGGACACCAGCGGGGCCATCGTCGTGGCGCGCACGGCAGCGGCCTACGACGGACTTCGCGCCCAGTTCGAGGGGCGGACGGTCACCAAGCGGTACCTGGCCTTCGTCCACGGCAAGCCTCCGCGCGGTGAGGGCGTCACCGAGCGTGGGATCGACGAAGTCCGACGCGGCGACATGAAGGTGGCGCTCGTCAATCGCCGAGGTGGCGGCAAGCCCGCGGTCACGCGCTGGCGCACCATCGGCGCGGGCGGCGGAGTATCGCTCCTGGAGGTGACCATTGAGACCGGCCGGCTGCACCAGGTGCGTGCGCACCTGGCCGACCTGGGGTGCCCCGTGCTCGGCGACCGCGTCTATCGCGTGGACCTACCGCCGAACACCAGCGTCGGCAAGGGAACGCGCGGCGCCCCGCTGGCGCTCCATGCCTGGATCCTCGGATTCGCGCATCCCGTGACGGGGGCGCCAGTCATGGCGACGGCGCCCGTGCCGGCGTGGTGGGTTGAGAAGGCGGCATCGGCGGGGATCCCGCTCCCGCGGTCGGCTCGGGGCCTTCCTCCGGCGTGAGTGAGTCCAGCATCCGACGCACCGCCGCCTGCACGCGGATGGCGTCCAGGACGTGGGTCGATGTGCGGTCGTAGCGGGCCACGTTCAGCCCTTGCGCCAGGCCGTCGAGCGAGAGCACCGGTCCACCGCACTGCTCCGGGCGGATGATGGCGTCGTGGGCGAACACCTCGCCGAACCCGGTGGACACGGTCGAGATCTCGGTACGCGTGTTGCCCCGCTGCGCGGTGCCGCCCTCGCGCTCCGGACGCGGCCGCAGCGTGGCCGATGCCTCGCGCCGCTCGCCGTCGCGCAGGAGCGCGATCGTCACCACGTCGCCGGGGTCACGATCCATGATCCTGCGCCGGAGGCCTTCGCGGCCGGAGAGTGGCTGCGCGTCCAGCGTCACCAGAAGGTCCCCGGGGCGCAGGCCCGCTTCCTCGGCGGCCCCGCCTTCCACCACGGTGACCACGCGCACGGCGCTCTCCACGCCGGACTCCGTCGCCTCCGAACGGCTCACCGGCTCGGTCTGCACGCCCAGGAACGCCCCCATCCGCCAGTCGCGCTCGCTCTCGCGCCGCTCGATCGATGCGAACCCGAGGGCAGGACCGCTGGTTCCGGGTCGAGGAGAGACCAGGACCTGTCCCGCCTGCACCGTTCCGGGCCCCCACGCGATGGCGGGCAGCGGCTCGCCCGCCACTTCCAGGAGCGCTAGGTCCATCCGTCGGTCCTCAGCGACGACGCGCGCGGCACGATCCTCGCCGCGATGGTCGCGCACCGACAACGTTCCCCGACGCGGCAGTTCAGAACGCTTCGTGACGGCGTGGCCATTGGCATCGACCACGGTGGCAAGCGCCACCACTTGGTCCTGGGACCGCACCTGCAGGACGGATCGCTCTGCACCCATGCAGACCTCGGCCAGTGGCGCCGAACGCTGGACGGAGAGGCGGCCGAGGTCGTCCCCGCCGCGCGCGAAACTGGTCCACCCGTCGCCGGAGCCACCGACCCGCAGCGGCGGCGCCATGTCCGCTTCGTCCAGTCCGTCGCGGAACTCCGCGTGGCGCTCGCGCAGCCGGTCGACGGGCGTGGCGGCGTTCTCCCAGGGCTGACGGCCGCAGCGGGAATTGATCCCGACCACTTCCCCGCGGAGGTTGACGATCGGCCCGCCGGAGTCGCCCGCGTCGATCGGAGCATCGAAGAGGATCTCGCGGTCCGACGCCCGCGTGATCCGGCCGGCTCGCACGAACGCGGGACGCGGCTCCGCGGGCGGACCTTGGGTGTACCCCAGGGACACCACCCACTCGCCCGGCTCGATCGCGGCGGACGTGCCGAGGGGCACGGTCGGCAGCGGCTCGCCCTCGACGTCGAGTTGGATCAGGCCACAGTCGAGCGCGCCGTCGTTGGCCTGGCCGAGCGTCCGGCCCGACAGCGTTCGGCCATCGGGCAGCGTGGCGGTGACGCGGCGCCCGGCGCGTTCGCCGACGTGGCCGCACGTCGCCACGAGCCCGTCGGACGAGATCACCACTCCTGTTCCGTTGGAACTTCCGCCTCGCTCCCGGATCTGCAGGAGCACCACCGCCGGGCGCGTTCGCTCCGCGATTTCGGTGAGCCGCTGCTCCAGTTGGCGCAGCTCCTCCACCGTGTCGGGGCGCGTCGGCGGCCCAGCGGGACCCTCGGCC
>JBJOIF010000050.1:0-11412 GCA_046047335.1 Planctomycetota bacterium
TCGTGGCGATGGCCATTGACTGCCGGGACGTCTCCCGCCGGGCGTGGGCGGCGATCGCTGCTCATCCGGCGTACCCGCGCGACGGTTCGGTGCTGCAGTCCGCCGATGCCACGGATCCGCAACTGCGCGCCATGCTCGAACGGTTCGACGCGATCCCGCCGATCCCTGGACCGGGCGGCGAGATGGTGTCCATTGACTCGCGTGACGGCCGCGCCCGTGTGCGCAACGGCTGGCTGCGTGGGCAGTGGGCCAAGGACGCGCTGTGGCCGTCCATGGACTCGCCGTCGGACGCCATGCGACGGCTGCTGGCTGCAGGCGTCGAGCGAAACATGCGGGCGGTCATCGACCTCGCCGAGGGCAGGGGCGGCGCACCATGATGCCGCGCCGGGCCGCGCTGCTCTCCATCGGCGACGAACTGGTGTTGGGAACGTCGCTGGACACCAATTCCCGAGCGATTGCGCTGGCGCTCCGCGACGTCGGCGTCGAGGTGGTGGAGCACCGCACCGTGGCCGACGACCTCGACGCGATCGTCGAGGCGATGCGCGCGATGGCGTCGCGCCACGACGTGCTGGTGTCGACGGGCGGCCTGGGGCCCACCGACGACGACCTGACCCGCGATGCGCTCAACGTGGTGCTTGACGACGGCGCACCGCAGGTCGAGGACGCCGACGCGCGCGCGGACCTGGAGGCATGGTTCGCCGGGCGCGGCCGCCCGATGGCGGGGATCAACCTCCGTCAGTCGCTGCGGCCGCGGTCCGCACGCCTCGTGCGTAATCGCGAGGGCACCGCGCCCGGACTGGCCGCCTCGGTCGACGACTGCCGCGTGTGGTGCCTGCCCGGTCCGCCGCGCGAGATGCTGCCGATGCTCGAGGCCGACGTGCTGGCGGCGCTTCGGACCGGGGCCGCGCCGGAGATCGTGCGGCGCGGGGTCGGCACCTACGGCATCGGCGAGAGCGCGCTCGCGGAGCGCCTCGGCGAACGCATGGCGCGGGGCCGTGAGCCGGCGGTCGGGACCACGGCGAGCGGATCGGTGGTCACCATCCAGGTGGTCGCTCGCGGCGCGGATGCGGCGGATCGGGCCGCGGAGGAGGTTCGGGCCTGTGCGGCGGTTGCCGAGCCATGGACGTTCGGCACGGATGACGCCACGCTGGCTTCCTCACTGCTGGAAGTGTGTCGCACCCATCGCCGCACGCTGGCGGTCGCCGAGAGCTGCACCGGTGGCCTGGTCGGCGCGATGCTCACCGCGGTGGCGGGTTCCAGCGACGTCTTCATGGGCGGATGGATCACGTACGCCAACGCCGCCAAGCACCGGGACCTCGGTGTGCCGATGGCGCTGCTCGCTACGCACGGCGCGGTGAGTGCACCCGTGGTCGAGGCGATGGCGCGCGGCGCGTGCGCCCGCGCCGAGGCCGACGTCGCCATCGCCATCAGCGGCATCGCGGGTCCAGGAGGTGCCTCCGACGGCAAGCCGGTCGGCACGGTGTGGATCGCGGTGCACGATGCTCGGGCTGGGGAGTGCCGGTCGCGACGGTTCGTCTTCCCCGGCGTGCGCGAGGTAGTGCGCGACCGCGCGGCCAAGAGCGCGTTGCAGATGGCCCGGTGGAGCGTGCTCGGCCGGGATGGCGCAATGATCTGGGAGCAGCGATGACCGGGGCACGACCGGTGCCGATCGACCCGGAGTCCGCTCCGCCGGGCGAGGTGTTGGCCTACGTGGCCCTCGGTTCGAACGTCGGGGACCGGGCGGCGCACCTTGAGCATGCGTTCCGTGCCGTGCACGCCGCGCCGGGCGCGCGGTTGCTGCGTCGGTCGAGCCTTCATGAGACGGAACCCGTGGGTCCGCCGGGGCAAGGGCCGTACCTCAACGCGGTGGCGGAGGTGGCCACCACGCTGTCGCCGCGGGCGTTGCTCGGGGTGCTCCTGGCGATCGAGGCCACACGCGGCCGCGATCGCTCCCGAGAGGCGCGCCACGGTCCGCGGACGCTCGACCTCGACATCCTGGCGTGGGGCGAGGCGTGCCCCGGCGGGTCGGCATGCATCGACGCGCCCGGGCTGACGGTGCCGCACCCGCGCATGGGCGAGCGTTCATTCGTCCTCGACCCCCTCCGCGAATTGGCGCCCATCCTTGCCGAACGGGCGCGCGCGGGGGGCGTACACTCCCGGTGACCGAGCGCGCAGTGCGGCCGTGACCGCGGCGCGACTCGACCCAGGAGCACTTATGTCGATCCATCTCACGGCCGCCGCTGCCGGCCTCGCCATCGTCCTCGCCGCCCCGGTGTGCGCCCAAGGCGCCGACATGCCCGCGCCCATCCGGATGCCCACCACGTCGGTGAAGAGCCCCTCGGAGGGCTGGACCGATGCCGACCGCGCCGCAGACGCCGTCGAGAAGGGCACCGCGGCGCTCAACGCCGCCCAGAAGGCGTACCAGGCCGCCGAGTCGATGGTCGACAAGGCCACCGTGACCGTGCGCATGCCGGACGGCGAGCAGAACGAGACCATCGACATGGCGTTCGGCAAGGGCAACGACATGGACGTCAAGATGGGTTCGCTGCAGATCGTCGCCGTCGGCGATTCGGTCTACTTCGTCCCGGACCAGCCGGCCGACAAGTACCTGACCAAGACCATCTCGGGCAACGCGCACAGCACGCTCGGGGACCTGCTGCCCGGCTTCTCGCTGCCGGCCCCGGACCTGGCGCTCCGTCAACCGCTGCCCGGGCGCCCGGTGGCCGATGCCTTCGCGATGGCCGGCCTCGAGGGCGTGGCCGTGAAGGGGTTCCGCGAGAAGGACGGCATGCATGAGGTGCTCCTCGGGGCGGACGGTGCCGACGGCATGGTCTCGATCGATCCCAAGACCAACTTCGTCAAGCGCGTGGCCATGGTCTTCACGCCCGAGGGCCTGCCCGCGGAGTTCAAGGTCGGCTTCGAGGTGAACTGCAACCCGGTGGCCGAGGCCCCGAAGTCGCCGATCGCGTTCGCCGCCGGCAGCCGCAAGGCCGCAGGCAAGCTCGAGGAGCTCTTCGACATGCCCGAGATGGGCGAGGCTGCCGAGCCCGAGCAGAAGGTCAAGGTCGGCGACAAGGCGCCCACCGCGGTCCTCGAGACGCTCGACGGCACGAAGGTCGATCTGGGTGCGATGAAGGGCAAGGTCGTGGTGGTGGACTTCTGGGCCACCTGGTGCGGTCCTTGCGTGAAGGGCCTCCCGGTGCTGCAGAAGTTCGCCGATGACATGAAGGGCAACGACAAGGTGGTCATCCACCCCGTGAACGTCTGGGAGCAGAAGAAGGACGACGCGCTCAAGTCCCACGTCCGTGACTTCTGGACGAAGAAGAACTTCACCATGACCACGCTGCTCGATCCGGGTGCGGAGTTCATCGGTGCCTACGGATTCCAGGGCATCCCGGCGTGCATCGTGATCGGTCCGGACGGCACGCTGGTGGCCACGCACGTGGGCTACAGCCCCGACATGGCCGACAAGCTCAAGGCCGACGTCGAGAAGGCCCTCGGCACGAAGAAGTGATCCCGCTCCCCCAGCTGGACGCCAAGCAAAGCGAGGCGCGCGCCCGGATCGCCGGTGCGCTCGCCTCGCTTGGCTGTGGGGACGTGCGCGCCACCCCGGCGGCCCGGAAGCTCTACGCGACCGACGCCAGCTTCTACCAGGTGGATCCGATCGTCGCCGTGGTGCCGGCGGACATCGACGAGGCGATCCGCGTCGTGCAGTGGTGCGCGGGCCAGGGTGTGCCGGTGCTGCCCCGGGGCGGCGGCACCAGCCTGAACGGCCAGACCGTGAACGCCGCCGTGGTGGTGGACCTCGGGGCGCATTGCCGCCGGGTGCTGTCCGTGGACGAGGTCACCCGGCGCGCGTGGGTCGAGCCCGGGGTGGTCATCGAGCGGCTCAACATGGACCTAGCGCCGCGCGGGCTGATGTTCGCGCCCGATCCGGCCACGTCGAGCCACAACGCGATCGGCGGGGCGATCGGCAACAACTCCGCGGGCATGCGGAGCATCATGTTCGGGCGGACGGTCGAGAATCTCCATGCGGTGGATGCCGTGCTGGCGGACGGCTCGGTGCACCGCCTCGAGGAGGGATCCTGCGACCGCGACCCCAGGCAGCGGGCGATCGCCGAGCGCATGCGCGACGTGCTGGTGCCGCTGCGTGAGGAGATCCGCGCGCGCTTCCCGCGGATCCTTCGCCACGTCGATGGCTACAACCTTGATCTGTTCCTCGACGGCCTCGACCGTTCGACGCCGGGCACGTTCGACCGCGTCAACCTGGCGCACGTCGTCTGCGGTTCGGAGGGCACCCTCTGCACCGTGATCGGGGCCGAGGTGAAGCTCGTGCCCACCCCCAAGGCGAAGGGCCTGGCGATCATGGGCTTCGCCGGGGTCGACGAGGCGCTCGCCGCGCTCGCCGCGATGCTGGCCACCGGCCCGGCTGCGGTCGAACTGATCGACGACGTGATCATTGGCCTGGCGCGGGCGAACCGGGAGTGCGCCGCGTACGTGGAGCTCATGCCGAAGCCCGAAGGGGCGCCGCTCGGCGCGGTGATGTACGTCGAGTACTTCGGGCAGTCCGCGGACGAGGTGGAGCGCAAGCTCGCCGACCTGCGCGATCGCTTGCCCGGTCAGCCGATGCAGCAGTACACGGACGCCCGCCGGATGGCCGAGGCGTGGAAGCTCCGCAAGGCGGGGGAGCCGCTCCTTCACGGCGTCCCGGGCGTGCGAAAGCCGCTCGGGTTTGTCGAGGACACCGCGGTGGATCCGTCGCTCCTGCCCGGGTTCATCCGGGAGTTCAAGGCGATCCTGGCCCGCCACGGGACGCAGGCCAGCTTCTACGCCCACGCCAGCGTCGGTTGCCTGCACATCCGCCCGATGCTGGCGCTTGACGACCCGGCGGATCGCGAGCGGATGGTGGAGATTGGACGCGAGGTCACCGACCTGGTGGTGCGATACGGCGGGGCCCTGAGCGGTGAGCATGGTTCCGGCCGTTCGCGCACCGCGCTCCAGCTTCGGTACTTCGGGGAACCGGTGTGCCGTGCGCTCGCGGAGGTCAAGCGCATCTGGGATCCGGTGGGCATCATGAATCCCGGCATCAAGGTCGACTTCGGTCGCGAGTCGATGCCGGTCGAGGACCTCCGCATCGCGCCGGGTGGGCGCCCGGCGCGTGTGCCGGCCACCGAGACGTTCTTCGACTACGGCGCCGAGGGCGGGTTCGACCATGCGGTCGAGATGTGCAACGGCGCTGGACTGTGCCGCAAGCTGCAGGGCACGGTCACCATGTGCCCGTCCTATCAGGCCACGCTTGACGAGCGGCACTCGACGCGCGGGCGCGGCAACCACCTTCGCCTGGCCATCACCGGCCAGCTTGGGGCCGACGGGGCGCCCGATTGGTCGCACCCCGAGGTCCAGGAGACCCTGGGGCTCTGCCTGAGCTGCAAGGCCTGCAAGAGCGAATGCCCCTCCAACGTGGACATCAGCAAGCTGAAGGCCGAGTACGCGGCGCAGGGCTTTGCGCGCCGTGGCCGGATCCCGTGGCGGACCAAGGTGTTCGGGCGTGTCCGGGGCAGCAACCGGCTCCTCTCCCGGCTGTGGCCCTTGGCCAACGCCGCCAACCGGCTGGCGCCGATCCGTGCCATGCAGGCCTGGCTGCTGGGGGTCGACCCGCGCCGATCGATGCCCCCGTACGGTCCGGCGCTCGACGCGTGGTACCGACGCCGCGGAAGCCGCGCGCCCGCGGGCGCCCCAGCGGTGATCCTGTTCCCGGATTGCTTCACGATGTACAACGAGCCGGGCATCGGCCAGGCCGCCATCGAGGTGCTCGAGGCCTTCGGCTACCGGGTCGTGCTGCCGGAGCTCGGCTGCTGCGGTCGCTCGCTGATCTCGACCGGGATGTTGGCCGAGGCGTCGCGGGAGTGTGCACGCACCGCGCGCGGCCTGATGGCCGCCGTGGAGCGCGAGCGCGCGGTCGCCGTGGTCGGCTGTGAGCCCAGCTGCATGAGCGCCATCCGCGACGACTGGCTGGAGCTTCGCATGGACGTCGACCGCGAGTCGCTGCGTGCGCTGGCGGCACGGAGCTTCATGGTCGAGGAGTTCCTCGACCGCCGGTGGGAGTCGCACCCGTGCCGTCCGCCGGTGCCAGCCCACGTCTCTGGCCCGGTGGCGCTGCATGCCCACTGCCACCAGAAGGCCCTCTGGGGCGCCGACTCCAGCGCGGCCATCCTCCGCCGCTACCTGGGGACGGACGTCGAGGTGCTCCAGACGGGATGCTGCGGGATGGCTGGCAGCTTCGGGTTCACCGAGGACCGCTACGACCTGTCCATGCGGATCGCCGAGCAGGGCGTGCTTCCGGCCGTCCGGGCGCGGCCCGACGCGCACGTCTGCGCTCCGGGCACCAGCTGCCGGCACCAGATCCACGACGGTGCGGGGCGGACGGCCCTTCACCCGGTGGAGCTCTTGGCCAAGGTGCTGCTGTAGGCCGCGGCGTTCCGGGCGAGCCGCCCGGCCCCGGCCTCAACCCAGGTTCAGCTCGATCTCGATGGTGCCGTTGATTCGGTCCTGGCGGATGCCCACCTTCTGCTCGCGCGCCAGCTCGAGCATGGCCAGGAAGAGGCCGATGGCCTCGCCGCGGCTCTTGCCGGTGAACACGTCCTGCAGCGTCATTCGCTTCTCCGGCGCGCGCTCGAGCCGGTCAACCAGGTCGCTCTGGTGCAGGGAGATCGGCGTGTCGTCGTACTCGACGCGGTGGTCGCCCACGCGAGTGAGGTCGATGCCGGCGACGATGCGCTCGTACGCCTCGATCAGGTCCATCATGTGGACGTCGTCGAGGTCGTACTCGCGCTCGGGTTCCTCGGGGAGGGTGGCGCCACGCCCGGTCACCGCCCAGCGCTGGGCGAACTCGGTGCGCAGGCGGGCCAACTCATCGGCCGCGGTGCGGTAGCGCTGGTACGCCATGAGCTGCTTGACCAGTTCGAAGCGGGGGTCGGTCTCGTCGAGCGCGTCGGCTCCGGCGCCCTCGCGCTGGGCCAGCTTCTCGGCGGGGGCCAGGGTGCGGCTCTTGATCTCGACCAGCGTGGCCGCCATCACCAAGAATTCGCCGGCCACGTCGATGTCGATCGTGTGCAATTGGCGCAGGAACTGGAAGTACTGCTCGGTTATCCGGTGCACCGGGATGTCGACGATGTCCACCTCGGCCCGGCGGATCAGGAAGAGGAGCAGGTCGAGGGGGCCCTGGAACCGGTCGAGTCGAACGTGGTAGTCGTCCTGCAGTGCCACGGACGCAGCGTACCGCGGGTTCGCGCCGTCCCGCCGTTACCATGCCTCCGATGAGCGATCCAGCCGTTCCCTCGGTGCGCGTGCAGCCCGATGCCCAAGAACCCGGGTTCCTTCGCGAGGCCATGGTGGCCGAGGCCGAGGCGGTCCGCCGTGCGGCGGACCGGGCCGCGGGCGAGGACGCCGGGCGTTGGGCCCAGGCGATCGGCATGGTCGAGGCGTGCGGCGGCCACGTGATGGTCTCGGGAATGGGCAAGAGCGGCTTGATCGGCCAGAAGATCGCCGCCACGCTCTCGAGCCTCGGGGTGCCGTCCCACTTCACGCATCCGAGCGAGGCGATGCATGGTGACCTCGGGCGTGTCCGGCCCGGGGACGTGGCGCTCCTCCTGAGCTACTCCGGATCGACCGAGGAGGTGGTGAACCTGGCGGCGATCCTCCGGACCGACGGGATTGCCCGGATCGGCATCAGCTGCAACCACGGCTCGCACCTGTCGCGCCTGTCCGACGTGCACCTGGCGATCGGCGACGTGGTGGAGGCGTGCCCGCTGAACTTGGCGCCCACGGCCAGCACCACCGCCATGCTTGCGATGGGCGATGCGCTGGCGCTGGCCGTGAGCCGCCGCCGGAACTTCCGCGCCGACGACTTCCGCCGCCGCCACCCGGGCGGGGCGCTCGGGGCGGGGCTGCGCGCCGTCACCGAGGTGCTGCGCTTCCGCGTGGGCCAGAACGTGGCGACGGTCCGCGAGGATGCCACCGTGACCGAGGCGTTGCGCGCGCCCGGCGAAGGCCGGCGTGCCGGCGCGCTCCTGGTGGTCGACGCGGCCGGCCGCCTGGTGGGCATCTTCACCGACGGCGACCTGCGTCGTCGGATGGTCGAGCGCGGTCCGGCGCTCCTGGACCTTCCGATCCGCGACGTCATGACGCCGCGGCCGGCGTCGCTGGGGTCCGACGCGCTGGTGCGCGATGCGGTGCAGTTGGTGCGCGAGCGGCGCCTTGACGAGATCCCGGTGGTCGGGCCGGACGGCGCCCCCGTGGGGCTGGTGGACGTCCAGGACCTGGTGGCGATGAAGGTGATTGACGTCGACGGCTGACCCGGGTCAGCGCTGGGCGCGGCGCAGTTCCTCAAGCATTCGCTTCAGCACGCGAACGCGAAGCAGGCTTCGCACGCGCGTGACCAGTTCCAGCTTGTTGACCGGCTTGGTCAGGAAGTCGTCGCAGCCGCTCTCGACCGCGCGCTCGAAGTCGCCGACCTCGTGGAGCGCGGTGACCATGATGACCACGGTGTCCCGCAGTTCCGGGTTCGACTTGATTTTCTGGCAGACCTCGAAGCCCGACATGCGGGGCATCATCACGTCGAGCAGCACCAGGTCGGGGCGCACGCGCTCGACCTGCTGCATGGCGTCGACGCCGTCCACAGCCGTGGAGATCTCCACCGGGAGCGACTCCAGGTAGGCCAGCACGAGCTCGGTGTTCTGCAGGTTGTCGTCCACCACGAGCACGCGGCTGCCGCGGATGTCCACGGGACCGGCGCCGTCTTCGAGGGCGAGCGCGATGGGATCGTTCGGGGCACCTTGCATCCCGGGAAGTGTACGACCGTCAGGACTCCGCGGCGATCGCGGCCAGGAACGCGGGGCCGAGATCGGCCAGCTTGCGCTCGCCCACGCCGCGCACGGCGGCCATCTCCTCGAGCGTGCCGGGCCGGCGTGCGGCCATCTCCAGCAGCGTCGCATCGCTGAAGATGACGTAGGGCGGCACGCCGCGCTGCGCCGCCAACTCGCGCCGCAGCGCACGCAGGCGCTCGAAGAGCGACGTGTCGACCTCGTGTGCGCCATGCACCTCCCGGGCGGTCGCGTGCTTGCGGCCGCGCCCGCGGGGCGGGGCGCGGAGCGCCACCTCGACCTCGCCGCGGAGCACGCGGTGCCCGTCCGGGGTCAGCACGAGCACGGGGTGTTCGCCGTCGGTTCGCGCGAGGAGCCCGTGCTCGACCAGTTGGAACATGCAGTTGATGAGCGCGTTCCGGTCCTCGCCCTTCAGGACACCGTACGTCGGCAGCGATGCGTGGCCCCGCCGGGCCACCTCCTCGGTACTGGCACCGCGGGCCACGTCGGCCACATACGCCGCGCCGAAGCGTTGCCCGGTGCGGACCACGGCGCTGAGCAGCTTGCGGGCGACGGTGGTCGAGTCCGGCATCATCCGCACCTCGCCGAGGCATACGTCGCAGGCGCCGCAGCCCGCCGGCGCGGCATGCCACTCCTGCCCGAAGTGCTCGACGATCCACCGGTGGCGGCAGACGGCGGTGCCCGCCATGCGCTGCATCGCCTCGAGGTGCGCACGCCCCTGCGCCACGGCGTCGTCCAGCGCCTCGAAGGCGGCATCGTCGGCACCACCTTCGCCGAGACGCGCGCGCGCCTCGTCGGCGCTCGAGTCGATGATCGACTGCCACTTCACCACGTCCGCGTACGAGTGGAACAGCACGCACTCGCTCTCCAGCCCGTCGCGTCCCGCGCGCCCCGTCTCCTGCTGATAGTGCTCGACGCTCTTGGGCATGGTCATGTGGACCACCGCGCGCACGTTGCTGCGGTCGATCCCCATGCCGAAGGCCACGGTCGCCACCACCACGTCGAGCCGTTCCTCGGTGAAGGCCTCCTGCACGCGGTGGCGCTCATCGGCGGCCAGCCCCGCGTGGTAGCAGCCGGCCTGGAACCCCTCCTTGCGGAGGAATTCCGCGAGGGATTCGGTGTCCTTCCGGCTCAGGCAATAGACGATGACCGCATCGCCCCGGTGTCGGCTGAGCACCTCGAGGAGCTGGCGCCGTCCGTCGACCCGTGGCTCCACCCGGTACACGAGGTTGGGGCGGTCGAAGTTGCCGACCAGCACCAACGGTTCGCGAAGCTCAAGCTGGGCGACGATGTCCTGCTGCACGCGTGGCGTGGCCGTGGCCGTGCAGGCGTGCAGGCTGGCGTCGGGGAACGTCGTCCGCAGCCGGGCCAACTGCCGGTACTCGGGCCGGAAGTCGTGGCCCCACTGGCTGATGCAGTGGGCCTCGTCGATCGCGATGGCGCGCACGCCGACGCTGCCGAGCCACGCATCGAACCCCGGCGCCAGCAGGCGTTCCGGGGAGACGAAGAGCAGCCGTACGTAGCCGGCGCGCACATCGCGCCGGACGGAGTCGCGTTGGTCCGCAGTCATGCCGGAGTGCAGCGCCGCGGCGGGGTACCCGTTGGTGCGGAGCCCGTCGACCTGGTCCTTCATCAGTGCGATGAGGGGGCTGACGCAGACGTCGATCCGCGCGTCCCCGGCACGGGCGGCCGCCAGCGGAGGCACCTGGTAGCACAGGCTCTTGCCGCCCCCCGTGGGCATCACCACCAGGCTGTCGCGGCCGGCCATGCCAGCGGCGATCGCCTCGGATTGCAGCGGACGCAGGGCGTCGAAACCCCAGATCCGCCGCACGTCCTCCATGACCGCATCGTCCAGCGCGGGCAGGGTCCCGCGCGGCGCATCCTGCGTCGCGATGTGCGGCTCCGTCCGCATCGCGCGCAGTCTAGGGGGAGGTCAGGACGATCCCGCCAGAATCATCACGATTCGGTCCTGAAGTGCCTTGGCCTTGCCCACGCCTTCTGGGACGCCCTGCAGGTCATTGCACATCACGCTGAACGCATGCCGGGGCGGAGCACCGACGTCACCGACGCACCCCGACAGGCAGCTGACGCCATTGATGTACCCGGTCTTGCACGGGACGAACGTGGTGGCGGGGTCCAGTCCCTTGAAGCGGTTGCGGACCGTGCCGGTGCGGCCACCGACGGCCATGCCCTCAAGGAACGCCTGCCCCAGCCGATCGTCCGTGGCGAGCGAGCGCAGCCACGCCGTCACCAATCCTGGGGCAACGCGGTTGTCGCGCGACAGTCCGCTGCCGTCGGACACCACAAGCGCCTTCGCGGCAATGCCAGCGCCGAGTCGCTCGTCGACCGCGGCGGCCAACGCCTGCGCGCCCGCTGTCCACGACCCAGGTGCCCCCGAGCGTGCCGCACCGATGCGCTTGAGAAGCGCCTCGGCGTACATGTTGTGGCTCTCCTCGTTGCATCGCCGGACGATCTCGACCAGCGGGGTCTCGATGGATGGCCCCACGGGGTCGCCGGTGGCGGCTCCGTC
>JBJOIF010000051.1:0-2876 GCA_046047335.1 Planctomycetota bacterium
TGGTGCCGATGCAGCTGCGGCAGTTCACGAGCGGCGTGGCCGCCACCCCGGCGCCCGCGGTCACCATCGCGGTCGACCTCGAGGGCCGCGTGTTCGTCGACCGAGAGCCGATCAAGGTGGAGTCGCTCGCCGACGCGGTCCGGGCCAAACTGGAGAAGGACCGCAAGACGGTCGTCTACCTGGCGATCGCCGAGGGGCAGGGTTCGGTGGACCGCGCCCCGCTGCTGCAAGAGGTCTGGGACCGCCTGCGGCCGCTGAACATCACGGTCAACCTGGTCGGCCGCCCGGGCGTTGCCGCAGCCAACCGTCCACCGGTACCCGCACCCTAGACTGTGGTCCGTGAGCACCGCCTCCCTCGACCGCGATCGGGTCGGGCCCTGGCTCCTCTGGGGCGCGGGCTTCTCCGTCGCGTTCCACGCGGTGCTCTT
Source organism: Planctomycetota bacterium (assembly GCA_046047335.1). Taxonomy (GTDB): domain Bacteria; phylum Planctomycetota; class Phycisphaerae; order Phycisphaerales; family SM1A02; genus UBA966. Next base: position 429 of record JBJOIF010000051.1, read on the forward strand.
CTCGCCGCAACTGAGCCGCTGGCTGCGGACCGAGGGGCCGCGGCCGTCGATCGCGACGCTGCCCACCGCCGCCGAAGCACTGCGCTCGCTGGCCGACGCGAGCCCCACCGCGCCCCCCGAGCCTCCGCCCGAGGCCAACGATCCGGCGGCGGGCCAACCTCCGCCTCCGGAACAGCAGCCACCCGCCGGCGAGGAGCAGCCGCCGCAGGCGCCGCCCCCCGGCGCCGTGGTGAAGACGCCCGAGCCGGTGCCCGCGTATCCGGAGTCGGACGAGGTCACCATCGGACGCGATGACGGCGACCCGATGTCGGTGGTGATCATCGGCCGCGACGCGTTCGAGGAGCACATGGCCCAACTCAGCCAGGTGTCGCAGGCGGGATTCCGCATGAGCGACGCGGGTGGCGACGGCAGCCAAGGTTTCGGGCGCGGAAGCGATGGGCTCGGTTCCGGCGGTGGCGGCAGTGCGGCCGCGTCCGACACCACGGGCACCATCACCGCCGACGCCGGTACGCCACCCACGCCGCAGGTGCCCACCGCCCCCGAGCCCGCACCAGCCACGGCGCAACCCACGCCGGAGCCAACGCCGCCCCCACCGCCGATCGACGAGCCTGAGCCGGCCGATCCGCCCCCGCCGGCGCCACCGCCAACGCCCACCGGCGACGAACCGACGCCGCCGGCGGATGCAGGTCCCCCGGTGCCACCCACCGACGAGATCACACCACCCAAGCCGCCGGCGTCGGACCTGCCCCCGGTCCCCGATGCGCCTCCGCCGCGTCCTGCGCCGAACCCAACGCCCGCGCCCGAGCGCGGCCCGACGGTGCCGCCCGCTCCGGAGGTCCCGCCGGCGCCCAAGGATGGCGGTGGCGTCGCCAGCACCGAGCGGCCCGCCAACGGGCCCCGGGACCAGGCTCCGGGCGAACGCGGCAAGGCGGGCGGCAGCGGTCCATCGCCCGTGCCCGGCACCGGTGGCCAGGGCGCGCTGAGCGACCTCGAGAGCGCGCCCACGAGCACCGTGCGCGTCGACCCGAAGTTGTGGAAGAACGGCCGGCTGGTCTCGGCGCGGGGCATCCAACTGAAGCCCCGGTCGCCGCAGTTCACCATGCTGCAGCAGGTCTCGCAGCTCCCCAACTGCCGCTCACCGGTGGTCACGCTCTTCTTCGACCGCACCGGCAAGTGCGTGCGCGCGATCATCAACCGATCGTCGGGCGACCGCGACATCGACTTTGCGATCGAGGCCGCGCTCTACTTCTGGAAGGCCGCCGGCAAGCAGATCGACGCGCTCCAGGGCGAGCAGACGGTGCACGTCACCCTCGAGCTACTGCTCTGAGGCCCCCACGAGCCCAGCCCGCGATCGCGGGCCCTCGCCTCACGCTCCCTCGCCCGGGGCATCAAGCCGCCGCGCCCAGGACGCCAGCGTCTCGTGCTCGGTGAGGTCGTACCACAGGGGCGTCACGGTGACGCAGCGCTGCATGAGCGCCTCGACGTCGGTGCCCTCCGCGGTGTGGAAGAACTCCATGCCATTGCCGCTCGGCCAGTAGTACGGCCGGCCGTCCGGAGCCACGCGACGCTCGTAGCCGTCGATCCCCGCGGACACGTTCATGCGGGCGACCCGAACGGGCGGCATCGGGGCATCGTCCGACTCGGTGCGCGGCACGTTCACGTTGAGCACGCGGTGCGCATCGAGCGGATGCTCCAGGATGCGGTCGATGGCCACGCGCGCGATCCGGGCCGCGCGGCCGTACCGCGTGCGATCGCGGTCGCCCAGATGCAGGCTCACCGCGATCGCCGGCACCCCGAGGAACGCCCCCTCGACGGCGGCGGCCACGGTGCCCGAGTAGATGACGTTGATGCCCACGTTGGCGCCCGCGTTCATCCCGCTCACCACCAGGTCCGGGCGCGACCCCTTGCCGTACCACTCCTGCCACAGGCCGCGCATGCCGAGCTTCACGCAGTCGGCGGGGCGACCCTCCACCGCGATGCCCGACATCCGCTCGTTGACGCGCACTTCGCGCACCATGAGCGGGTGATGGAACGTGATGCCGTGGCTCGACGCGCTCTGCACGTCGGCGGGCGCCACGACCCGGATGTCGCCGAGGCCTTCCAGCGCGTCGAACAGCGCCGCGATGCCGGGGGCGAGGATGCCGTCGTCGTTGGTGAGGAGGATTCGCATCGAAGGTTCCTTCGCGCCGGGGCGCATCAGTCTCGCGTGGGTTCGAGCACGTATTCCTTGCCACCCCAACGCACGGGGAGCCGCCGCTCGAGGTCAGAGGCACCCTCCCACAGGATCCGACCCACGGCCGCGGCGCCGAGGCCGAACAGCGGCCCAGCCCAGGAAGGGAACCCGCCGGTGCGGTAGATGCCCACCAGCACCACGGCGCGCCAGGCGGTGGCCACCGCCGCCGCGGCCACCGCCGCCACGGCGAGCGACCGCGCCCCGTCGTCGATCTG
>JBJOIF010000052.1:0-15507 GCA_046047335.1 Planctomycetota bacterium
AGATGGCGCCCGACAGCGGCAGCGCAGCCTCCGCCGCGTCCGGCGCCTCGGGCTCGGCGTCCAGAATCGGGCGCAAGCGGGCCAGGAGCGGGAACGCTTCGAAGATGTCGCCCAACGCGAAGCCGAACGCGATGACGCCGGTGAGGGCGGAGGTGAATGCCGCCGAGAACACCATGAACGACGCGACCTGCGCTTCCCGCCCGCCGGGGACTCCCACGAAGCGCCACCAGAGAAGTGCAGCGCCCAGAAACGGAAGCGTGGTCGCCAGCACGTGCACCCGCGCGGCATTGAGACCGGCCAAGTACATCGACCGGCGCTCCGGGCGGTATCGCTGGACCCACTGCACCAAGGCGTTCTCCTCGGTGCACGTGGTGCGGATGCGCTCGATGCCCGAGACCAGCTGAAGGGCAAACCCGCCGAGACGTCCGCTTCGCTCGGCGGCATCGGTGGCGTGTCGGCCTTGGCGACGCGCGATGATTGCCGTCACCACGAACACCACCAGGAACCCGGCAAGCGATGCCATGCCGGCCAACGGCTCGACGGCGACCATGAGCGCCAGGTAGGTCACCGAGAATGCGCCGCCCACGATCGCCGAGACCATCGAGCCAGTCAGGCGCCGCTGCAGATCCTCGACGACCCCCAGCCGTTCCGTGAGATCCCCGATGGAGAAGCGCTGCAAGGTGCCGAGCGGCAGCCGAAGCGCGCGCAGCAGGATCGCCGAGGATCCCCGCATGGCGACCCTGGATTCCACGCGCAGGAGCAGGAATCGCGTCACCAGGTCGAACGTGGCCGCGGCCAGGAGCGTGGAGGCGAGCACGGCGCCCAGGTAGCCGAGCGACCGCGCCTCGCCGGCGGGAATCACCCGGCTCACCAGGATGCCCGTGGCCAGAGGCACCGCCAGGTTGAGGACGCTTCCCCCTGCCGCCACCAAAGAGGCCAACAGCAGATCCGGACCGCATCCGCGGAGAAGAAAGGTGAAGATCGAACCAAGCGTGTGGGCGGAGCCAGGCAGCGGCACCTCGAACACCACCGCATGGCCACTCAGCGAACGGGCAAACGCCGCGTCGACGTTTCGTGGCTGCGGCTGCTGCCCGGGCTCGTACACGAACGCCCGGTACCCGCCCCATCGCCGCGGCACCAAGGCCACCGGGTCGCCATCGGCCGTGAAGCCCAGCAACGGGCCGCAGTCCGAGGTCCACCACCGGTCCGGCCATGCCGCGCGTCGGAAGCCGATGCGCGCCGCCGCCGCGAAGCTCTCCGCCTCGTCGCGGAGTTCGTCCGACGGGATCCGTCGCGGAATCGACGCCAACGGCATCCCTGCCGCCACGGCCACGTGACGGCAGGCCCGGAGCATCGGCGGCAGCGCGGGGCTGACGTTGAGCACCTCGTCGCGGCCGCCGAACATGGAACCGAGCATCAGCCCGAACGCCGACCGCTGGGCCTCGGGCTGGCGCGCCCGCTCCATCGCGGCGTGGTGGGACTCCTGGCGGTCCACGGCCACCAACTCGGCGGCCCGGGAGAGCAGCGCATCGAGCGCACCGTCGTCGAGCAGCGCGGCCCGCGCATCGAACGGCAGCATCACGCGCGCGAACGCCTCCGTGGCCTCGGCGACGTCAGCATCCGCAGCGGCATCCGCAGCGCGAGGATCCTCCACGAGCGCCGCCCGGCCCTCGGGCACGGCGACCATCGTCACGGGTCCGTCCGACAGCCGAGCGGCCAGGCCGGGCAGCAAGCCTCCGGCCGTCACCGTTCCGAGGAACACGCGGCGCCCGGGCCGGCCATCGTCGCCGCGTTGCGCAGCGAAGACATTCACCATCCCGGAGGCCACGGCATGGGCGCGATGTTCCCGCCCAAGGTCGAGGTGATCGCGGCCGTCCACGGCGCGCGCAGAGGCACCGGCACGGGAGAACGCCGCGGCCATGCCCGTGAGCCTCATCCCTGCCCACCCCCGCGAACGAACGCCGCATAGGCGCCATCGATCGCCATCAGTTCATCGTGCGACCCGCGTTCCACCACGACGCCGGAATCGAGCACCACGATCTCGTCGGCGTCGCGCACCGTGCTGAGGCGATGCGCCACCACGATGCATGCGCATCCGCGCCGACGGATCGCCCGGTCGATGCGGGACTCGGTGGTGGCGTCCAGGGCCGACGTTGCCTCGTCGAGGATCAGGATCGCCGGGTGCCGCGCGAGTGCGCGTGCCAGCTCGACGCGCTGGGCCTCGCCGCCCGAGAGGTTGCTTCCACCCTCGGCGATCGCCATGCCCAGACCGCCCCGCGACTCGACCAGGGAGCTCAGGCCTGCGTCGGCGATGGCCTCCCGCATCGCCTCGTCGCTGACCTGCGGGTCCCAGAGCGAGAGGTTGTCGCGCAGCGACCCTTCCAACAGGATCGGGGACTGGCCGACCGTCGCCATGCAGGTCGCGCGATCGCTGCGGGGCACCGCGTGCAGGGGCACGCCACCCACCAGCACCTCGCCGGTCCACGGCGCGTAGAGCCCGCACGCCAACCGCGCCACCGTGCTCTTCCCGGATCCGCTGGCGCCCACAAGGGCGACGCGGCGACCCGGACCGACGGACAAGTTGAAGTCGCGCAACAGCGGATCGCCGGACTCGGAGTATCCGAACGTCACGTCGCGGAACTCGATCGAGTCGACGCATCGAGGCTCGGCGCCGCCGGGCGCAGGCCGCGCGAGCGGGTCGATCGGGTGGCGCATCACGTCGTCGATCCTCGCCAAGCTCGCGCGCAGCGACTGCAGCTCCTGGGCAAGGGACGCAAGTTCCAGCGCGGGACCCATGAAGGCCACCAGCAGCGCCTGGAAGGCCAGCAGCGTGCCGATGGTCATCTGCCCGTTCATCACCTGCAGGCCGCCGACGGAGAGCACGACGGCCGACACCAGCACCGACACCAGGAACTCCGGCGCCTGCTCGAGCAGCGCTGCCCGCACCTCCATCGACTGCGATGCCGCGGTGACGCGGGCGTTGGCGGATGCCACCCGCGCAAAGAGATCCTGTTCACGGCCGGAGAACTTGACGGTCTCGATGGCCGCCAGCCCGGAGGCCAACGTGCCCGCCGCCATGCCCGACTCGCGCTCCACGGAGCGGGCATCGTCGACGAGGGCGCGCCCGCCGCGAAGCACCACGAGCAGCACCACGCCGATCACCGCCACCGCGATGCACGTGAGGCGCCAGTCGAGGAACGCCATCGCCACCAGGAACAGGCTCGAGGTGATGAGGCCCACCACCGCCGGCGCAAGCTTCGTCGCTAGGAGCTCGACCACCGTCTCGACGCTGCCGATCCGCTGGACGATGTCGCCGCCGTAGCGATGCGAGAAATAGTCGACCGGCAGCCGGAGCACGTGCTCCATGAGCGTGACCCCGGAGGTGATCGCCAGCCGCTGTTCGAGCTTCTCCAGGATCACCTGCTGCGTCCAGCTCAGGGCGCCGGCCACGAGCATCGCTCCGATCGCGATGGCCACCATGGTGAGCATCCACGAGTGCGCCCCCCCGAGAAGCACGCGGTCGACGTACGCCGCGCCGAGCGCCGGGAGGATGAAGGCCGGAACCGCCACCAGCACGCCGCATGCTGCGGCCGCGGCGAGAACGCGCCAGGATCCACGCATGCGCGAGGCCAGTGCCGGCCACAGGCCGGGCGGCCTGCCCCCTGGGGCGAAGTCGTCGCCCGGTGCCAGTTCGAGCACCACGCCCGTGAAGCGGTGATCGAACTCCTCGGCCGAGACCCAGCGTCTGCCGCCGGCGGGATCCATGATCCGCCAGCGCCCGCGCGACCAGCCCTCGAGTACCACGAAGTGATCGAAACCCCAGAAGAGGATCGCCGGCAGCGCGACGCCGGCAAGCTCGGCACTCTCCACCGAGTAGCCGTCGCAGGACAGGCCCCAGTGTTCAGCGGCGGCCTTGATCTGAAGCGCGCTCGACCCATCCCGGGACACGCCCGACACGCGCCGGGCCTCCTCGAGCGTCACGTGGCGCCCATGTCGGGCCAGCACCGAGACCAAGCAGGCGGCACCGCACTCGGCGGCCTCCATCTGGATGACCAAGGGGGACTCCGACAGCCGCCGCCCGGACGGATGGAACGGAGCGGAGGCGGCGACCGGATCAGCCATCGAACGCCCGCTTGAGCCACGGGAGCAGCAGGGCCACGGGGGCGACTTCCTCCGTCACCACGTCCACCTCGCACAGCGTGCCGGGAGGAAGCGCGTCGGGGTAGCCCATGCCGCCCGTCCACCTGAGTCCGGTCGGCGTGCCGGGGTCCTCTTCGAGGTCGATCACCGCCGACACGATGCCGCCGTAGCGACGCTCGATGTCCTGGGCGAACTCCGGGCTATCGATCACGCGGGACATCGACTCGCGGGTTCCCACGAGCGGCTCCACCTCGCGGACCGCCCCCTTCACGAGCCCGTACCGCTCCCGGTCGGCGATCGATGGCTCGACGCGCGCACCCATCGCGGCCCGGATGCGCTTGCCCTCGGACAACGGGAAGAAGGCGTAGCAGCGCAGCCGGCCATCGCTTGCATCGGAGATCACCGCCACGGAACCCCCGCGGCGACAGAGGTCGCCCACGGAACGCAGCACCTGCAGCACGCGCCCGGGTCGTGGGGCGAGCACGTGCCGCTCAAGGGCCATCCGCGCCTCCGCCTGGTTCAGCGCCGACCGCGCCTCCGCCAGTGCATTGGCCCGGGCCTGGCGAGCCTGGTCGTGGCGAATGGCCAGCTCGGCCCGTTCGGTCACCACCCGCTGCTGCTCGGAGCGAGCCTCGGAGACGCCGCGGGCGATCTCCATGTGCGTGTTCACCGTGGCCAGGAGATCGGCCTCCGCGAGAAGGCCCTGCCGCACGAGGTCGCGCTTGGACTCGATGGATCGATCGAACTGCTCGAGCGTGACGGCGGCCTGCTCCGCGCGTCGGTTGGCCTCGGCCTCGCGCACCGCCAGCGCCTGCAGCGCGGCGGCAGAGCTCGCCTCCTCGGACTCCACCATGCGTGCATGCTGCTCCTGCAGCCGCTCCACAGCGGCTTGGGCGTCCGCCAGCTGGGCCTCCAACGCCCGATTGCCGATGACCGCGAGCACCTGCCCCTGCTCGACCACATCGCCCACCTCGACCGACACGGAGACGAGCCAGCCGTCGGACGGGCACTCGGCCGCCACCACGCGCCGGCCCTCGATCAGGATGCCCGTGCCCCGCACCGACAGCGGAATAGACCCGAGGAAGCCCCAGGCCATGAACGCCGCCAGCATCACGCTGGACCCGAGCAGGAGGAGCCACAGCCGCGGCGAAGCGATCGGGGCCACGCGGTTGATGCTGTCGGGAGACGCCACCGAATCGACGGCGTGCTCGCGGAACATGGAGTCTTCACCTTCCATGGCTTCGACGGCGGGCATCGTAGCGAATCCCGCTGGATTCGACCGCGCTCTGCGCTCCGTAGACTCGGGACCGTGAACCACCTCCGAACGATCGGTGCACCGCAACTGCGCACGATGGTGCCCGTCCGCGAGGGCGAGGACCGGCTCGCGCATGCCGTCACGGTGGCCTCGGACGACGGCCAGTTGCCCAAGGGGACCCGGGTCGCGATCCTCGGCGTGCCGGAGGACATCGGCGTCCGGGCAAACATGGGCCGGCCCGGCACCCGCCGGATGTGGCGTGCCTTCCTGCCCAAGTTCCTATCGATGCAGTCGAACCCGTTCCTCGACGGGACCGCCGTCTGCATCGCGGGAACGGTGGACGTGCGCGACCTGCGTCGGGCCGTCCGCGATGCCGATCCTCACGCCGCAGGCCCCCGGACGCGCGCCGACGCGCTCCGGCGGCTTCGCGAGGCCACCGCGGAGATCGATCGGCGAGTGACCGAGGTGGTGGCCGGGATCCGCTCGCAGGGCGCGGTCGCCGTGGTGGTGGGGGGCGGCCACAACAACGCCTTCGGCGTCCTGGCGGGGTGCAGCCGGGCCTGCGGCGCCCCGATGGGATGCGTCAACATCGACCTGCACGCCGACCTTCGGTCCGCGGAAGGCCGGCACAGCGGCAACGGCTTCACGTACGCGCGGATGGAGGGGCATCTGGGCCCCTACGCGATCATCGGCATGTCCGAGGCCTACGCCACACGGCCGATCGTGGACTCGATCCGCGCCGACCCGGGAATCCTGGCCGTCACGCTTGAGTCGATGCTGCGGGGCGAGCACGGGATCGATGGAGCCGTGCAACTGGCGGCGGCGCACGTGGGCAACGCCCCGTGCACGCTCGAGATCGACCTCGACGCCGTGGCCCAGGCACCGGCCAGCGCCGCGGCGGCAACGGGATTCTCTGGTGCCGAGGTGCGAGCCATGGCCAGCAGGCTTGCGGCACGGCTCACGGTCCATGCGGTGCACGTGGCCGAGGGTGCGCCCGGGCTCGGTCCATGGAGCGGGGAGATGCTGGGGAAGTTTGTCGCGGAGGTCGTCCGCGACGCCGCCACCCGGGCATGCTCACGCTGATCGGACGCCGGACTCCAGCGAAGGCACGAATCGGAACGCCTCGCCGTCAAAGAGACCGCGGTCGCTCAGCTTGAGGGCGGGGATCACCAGGAGCGCCATGAACCCCGCGGTCATGAACGGGGCGCGCAGCGGCGAGCCGAGCCCGTGGGCTGCACGCGTGAGCCGCGCGTAGGCCGCCCCCACCTCCTCGGCGGGACGATCACTCATCAATCCCGCGATCGGGAGGGGCAGCACGTCCACGGCGCCCGTGCGGTCCACGACCGCAAGCCCGCCACGCGAGGCGAACACGGCATTCACCGCGCGAGCCAATGCCTCGCGCGAGGCGCCGACGGCGACCACGTTGTGGCAATCGTGGGCCACGCTGGAGGCGATGGCGCCCGCCTGCAGGCCGAATCCGCGCACCATGCATAGAGCCGGCGGCGCCGGCGCATACCGATTCACCACCGTCAGGAGTAGGAGATCCTCCGCGGGAGACGGCTCCACGATGCCGTCGCGCGCGGTCACGGCCACGCGGACGCCGCCCGTCACCAGCTGCCCGTCCTCGGCAACCACGGCATGGGCATCGATCGGCCCGGCGGCGGGAGCGCGCAGCGCGAAGTCACCGGCATCGAACGATGCCGCCCGGAATGCGTTGGGCGTGGCCGGTCGCCGCGGCTCGATCGAGTCGGCGCCGTCACGCGCCACCTCGACGCCGCCGATCCACGTGCGCCGCACCCGGAACGAGCGCAGATCGTCCACCAACACGAAGTCCGCGCGGTCACCGGTCCGGAGCAGGCCGCACGGCAGGCCGTAATGCCGCACCGGGTTGAGCGTCGCCGCACGCAGCGCAACCATCGGGTCGATGCCGTACGCCACGCACCGGGAGAGCAGGCGATCGATGTGCCCGAGCAGCAGGTCGTCGGGGTGCGCATCGTCGGTGCAGAACATGCATTGGGCGGGATACTCACGCAGCAACGGCCAGAGGGCCTGGTGGTTCCGCGCGGCGCTTCCCTCGCGGATGAGGACATGCACGCCGAGGCTCGCCTTCTCGCGCGCCTCGTCGAGCGTGAAGCACTCATGGTCGGTCTCGATGCCACGCGCAAAGTAGGCACGCGCCCGCTCGCCACGAAGGCCGGGCGCATGCCCGTCGACGCGCTTTCCCCGCTCGCGAGCGGCACGGATCTTGGCGAGCACCTGCGGATCCCCCTGGATTGCCCCCGGCCAGTTCATCATCTCGCTCAGGTAGCCGATGCGCGGGTCGTCCAGGAGTTTCGCGCACGCCTCGGCATCGAGGGAGGCGCCAGCCGTCTCGAAGTCGGTGGCCGGCACGCACGACGGGCAGCCGAACATGAACATGAAGGGCGACCCCTCCGCGTCCTGAAGCATGAATCGAACGCCGTCGGTCCCGAGCACATTGGCGATCTCGTGTGGATCGCTCACGGACGCGACCGTGCCGTGGCGAACGGCGACCCGGGCAAACTCCCATGGATGGAGCATGCTGCTCTCGACATGCACGTGGGCGTCCACCAGCCCGGGCACGAGCACGCCGGGCTCGAGCGGGCCTTCGGCACGCTCGACGGACGTGATCCGTCCCGCGCGAACCACGATGTGGCGCGGCTCCACGGTGCCCGCCTCCACGTCTGCCACCAGGTGCCGAAGTTCAAGGTCAGCCATTGGCGCACGGTAACCGCGATCATCCGGTCGATGCCGCGTCACCGTCCGGTCGCCGAAGACGGACTGAGACTCGGTACGCCATGGCGCAGGCCGCGATCCCGAGGACGCCGTTGACCGCAAGCGCCACCATCGCCGGACCGACGTCGCCGCCTTCCACCAGGGAAACCACATCCCACGCCAATCCGCTCACCGTGGTGAACCCTCCGAGGAATCCAGCGACCAGAAGGTGCTCGCGAACACGCAGACGGGGCGGGATGCCCATCGGTGCCCCGCGCGGATCGCGATCCGACCACCACGCGAAGAGCACGCCCACCAACGCCGCCCCAAGGACGTTGGCAACGATGTGCGCACCCCAAGCCGGCCACCCGATCGCACCCATGGCCCATTGCATGCCTCCGCGACAGAGGCTGCCGCAGCAACCGCCGATCGCGGTGGCCGCCCCGATCCGCCACGGCGCGGCCGAGACGGCATCCGCGCGCTCCGATGGCATCCCGGCGGTGCTCATGGTTCGCCTCCGAGGACCGCACGCACGGTGCATGCACCCACCCACGCCAGCGCCGGCGAGCCGACCAACGTGGCCACCCAGATCAACAGGGCACGCCCCCGATCGCCGCGCCACCACAGCTGAACCACATCCATCGAGAACGCCGAGAAGGTGGTCCACCCGGCCAGGAGCCCCGCAGCCGCCGTCACCGCGTGGGTCGGTGCGGCGCCATGCATGCGCGATGCAGCCATGACCATGCCCATCACCGCCGAGCCAAGCAGGTTGATCGCGCAGATCGTGGCCGCAGGCGCATGGCCGCGCTGGCGCATCGCATCACGCACCATCGCGCGGAGCGCGCAGCCGATGCCGCCGAACGCCGATACCACCAGCAGGTCGATCATGGCTTCACCTCGGGGCCCTGCCCATTCAGTTCCCGAAGGTCCCCGGCGCACTCGCAGTCGTCGATCAGTTCGGCCATGCGGACGACGAATGCGTCGCGCAGGCGAATGCCCGCACGCGGCGGCCACGCGCGTTCGGTCCACGCGCGCCACTCGGCCCCGTTCCCCGTGAACACGTGTTCGAGCACGCCCTGCGCCATGGCGCCGACCATCTCCGGGCACGGGAAGAATGCCGTCGGCGTGCGCCCATCCCGCAGCACCACGCCGTCGGCATCGAGCGCGAGGCCTTCCACGGCGCACTGCTCGAACGACTCGCGTGCCTTGAGCGCACATCGCGCCAGAGCGTCCGCATCCACCGGTCGGCGCATCCATCGGGCGTCCGTGCGCCAAACGCCGCGTGACGAGTCCCATGAGCATGCCACGGACTGGTCATGGAGGAATGCACCTGCCACGATCTGGTACCGAAAGCCATGGCACCTCCTCCAGAAGGACCACGGCCCACCGGACGTCGTTTGCTTCCACGCACCCCAGCCAATCGGGACGGGCGTCGGCGATCCGTCCGCCGGCATCAGGTCGTGCCACTCGATCCCGCCTCCGGAGCCCGGGTTGGGCGCGCCGATCACCCATGCGCACGCCCCATCCGGTGCCAACGGCAGGCCGAACCCCGGCACGGGTTCCGTGGGGATCAACTCCAACGCTGCTGCACCGAAGACGGGCGGCAAGGCGCCCACCACCTCCTCGGGCAGGATCACCGCCTCGCCGGACGGCCGCACGATGCGCATCCTCCACGCGTTGGGCCAGCGCAGCGGCGCTTCGGCATCGCCGCGATCGAGGAACATCCCATCCCACGCATTGGGGTCAGGATTCGGTTCCCACCCAAGCCATGCCTGGAGTGGATCACCCTCCAGGACCACGGTGGCACCGTCCGGAAGCATCAGCGCATTCACCGCGACCCAGCGCGGAAGGATGGTCCGGGCCACCAGGATGTGAGCGCCATGCCACGCCAAGACCGGTGCCAGCGCCACGAGGGCGAGGCCGATGCCGGCAACCACCCACGGCGTGCGTCCGGGACGCCGCAGCGCCTGGCGCTCCGTGGCGGTGATGCGCCCACACTCCGTGCAGCGCATGCCGGCACCGTCGAACGATGACCGTGGATCGAACGCGTGGCGGCAGCCGATGCACCGGCGGACGCCATCGGGTCGCCACCTTCGACCGAGGACGGCCCACGCCACCAGTCCGACTCCGGCGCACGCCACCGCGTACGTCGCCCAGCGCCACGGACCGGCGAGCCACGGTTCGATGGGCTGGAGCCAGTCGTAGATCACTTCGCGGCGGGCTCCGGTGCACCAGGGGACCGCGTCGAGTTGCCATCGTCGGAACTCGCCGCATCAGCCGCCTCGGTCGGGAAGCGCGGCGGAGCCTCGATGAACACGTCGACCTGCTGCCCGGCATAGGCCGGAAGCCGCGAGGCCGGATACGAGTAGATGACCTGCAGGACGCGCGTGTCGACGCGCTCCATGCTCGACCCCGTGAGGCTTCGCTTCGGTACCACGTAAGGCTCCACGCGGACGAACGTCAGGTCGGTGCCGATCGAACTGTTGCCCCGCAGCACTGCACGGGCGGGCGCTCCCGGACGCAGACGCCATGCGTCGTTCTCGTCGACGTCGATCCGCACGTGCATCTCGTCCACGTTGCCGAGGACGATGGGGGCGCCATCGCCCGGCTGGGCGTGCTCGCCCGGGCGGACGTTGACGTCAAGCACCGTGCCGGCCGATGGGGCACGCACCACCAAGCGCTCGAGGTCGGTCTCGACGGCGTCGAGCCGCGCCTTCGACTGGAGCACCGCCCCCTCGGCGACCGCCAGTTCCTGCACGGTGGCCCCGGCGCGCAACCGTTCGAGTGCCGCGCGGGCCTCGGCGACCTGCGCCTCGGCCTGCGCCGCGGCGGACTCCCGCCGCACGACCTCGCCGCGCGCGAGCGCGGCCGGATCGCTCACGGCGCGCAAGAGGTCGCGCAGGTTGCGGGCCTCGACGGCGCGGGCCTCCGCGGCCTGGAGGGCGGCCTCCGCCACCGGCACGTCCTCGGGCCTCGGCAGGCTCCGCAGGCGTTCAAGCTCGCGTCTGGCCACCTCGAGCTGCGCCGCGGCGATGCCGCGCTCCGCCTTCAGCTGCCGGCCGTCGATCGCAAAGAGCGGCGCGCCGCTTGCCACGCGCTCCCCCTGCCGGACGCTCACCGACTCCACGATCCCGGGCACGGCGGCCGCCACCGACACCGGCTCGCCGGCCGGCTCCAGCAGGCCGGCCCCGGCGATGCTCGACGCGAACGACGTCCGCGCGGGCTCGTCCAGCGGACGTGAGCTGCTCTCTGGGCGCCCCGCGGTGAACACCGCAACCAGGCCCACCACGAGCCCAAGGACGGCGATCACGGGAAGGACGATTGCTCTTGGGGCTGCCACGCTCGTTCAACCTTTCGAGTGCCGGATCGGCACCGATGCACCTGCCGCCTCGAACTCGCGCTCCGCGTCCTGCGGCGAGAGCGTCTCCACCACCCGGCCGTCGTCCATCCGGAAGATCCGGTCCGCAAAGCGGAAGATGCGCGCATCGTGGGTCACCACCACGAGCGTCAGCTCGTGACGGTCGGCCACTTCGCGGAAGAGCTCCATCACCCGCTGTCCGGTCTCGTGGTCGAGGGCGCTGGTGGGCTCGTCGCACACCACCAGCCGCGGGCGATGCACCAGCGCGCGGGCGATCGCGACGCGCTGCTGCTGGCCTCCGGAGAGCTGCGACGGAAGCGCGCCCGATCGACCCTGCAGACCGAGCCGGTCGAGGGTGGCGGAGGCCTCGGCAACAGCATCGTGCCACTCCCACCCGAGGATCATGAGCGGCACCGCTGCGTTCTCCGCGGCGGTCAGCGTCGGCAGCAAGTTGAACTGCTGGAACACGAAACCAACCTCGCGCGCGCGCCACGCGGTTCGATCGAGGTCGGGCATCTCCGCGGGCACCGACCCGAGGACCTCGCAGCGGCCGGCGGTGGGATCCAGGATGCCCGCGGCCACGCTGATCAGGGTGGTCTTGCCGCATCCCGACGGGCCGACGATCATCGCCAGCGACCCAGCGGGCACCTCAAGCTCGACGCCGCGCAGCGCGGTGACCTCGGTGGAGCCGGCTCCGTACGACTTGGTGAGCCCGTGCGCACGCACGGCCATGGTGGTGCCGGTCATGACTTGAACACCACCCCCGGCTCGAGCCGCATCACGCGACGAAGGCTGATCCACGCGCTCACCAGGCAGCAGGTGAGGATCGCGGTGGCGCCAAAGGTCGCGACCCGCCAATCGAGCCGGAACGCGAGCGGCCCTCCCTCGGCGAGCCACCCGGTGGCCGCGGCAAGGCCGAACCCGATCCCAAACCCAAGCACACCCACGGCAAGCACCTGCACCGACACCATCCGGACAATCCGGCCGTTGGTGATCCCCATGGCCTTGAGCGCCGCGAAGTACCGCAGGTTGTCGAGGACGAACGTGTAGAGGGTCTGCCCCGCCACGAGCACGCCGATCACGAAGCCCATGCCGATGGTGATCCCGAAGTTGATGAGGATCCCCGTCTGCACCATGATGTACTCGGTGGTGCGGTCGGCGAAGTCCTCGCTGGTCATCGCGCGCAGCCCGGTGGCCTCCTCGATCCGGCGCTTCAGGTCGGCGAGCGGGACGCCCGGCTGGCCCTTGGCCAGGATGTACGTGGTCTGGCGGCGCTCGGCGGGGCTCATCCCCACCGCCCGCGAGAACGTCGAGTACACGACCGGCTCCCAGAAGAACTCGGGGGTCGCGCGGTACG
Organism: Planctomycetota bacterium; assembly: GCA_046047335.1. Lineage (GTDB taxonomy): Bacteria > Planctomycetota > Phycisphaerae > Phycisphaerales > SM1A02 > UBA966. The sequence goes on from JBJOIF010000052.1 coordinate 12,844, forward strand.
TGCCGACCACCCGCACCTCGTTGTCGTTGATGCTGAACGAGTCGCCGATGCGCATGCCGCGCGGTCCATCGCCCGCCACGCCAGTGCGCATCCGCATCTGGTTGTCCAGCATGTCCGCATTCACGAGCACCGCGCGGTCTTGGCGCAGGAGGTCGAGCGAGCCGTCCACCATCTCACGCGGGCCGCCAGCCAGGCTCGCATCGTCGAGCCCGATCACCCGGACGTTGAACTGCGTGCCGTCGGCGAGGCGCGCCTTCAGGTAATTCTTGTACATCGGCACGGCCCAGGCCACGCCATCGACGCTGCGGACCCGCCCGAGCGCCGTGGGCAGCAGGTGCTTGGGGTCCTCGGTGAAGTCCATCTGCGGATCCGTGACCCACAGGTCGTGGCCCTGGGTGTCGTGGACCCACGACGCCATCCGGCCGGTGTACCCGGAGAAGATGCTCGCCTGCTGGAGCACCAGCAGACTGGCGAAGAAGAGGCCCGCCACCAACCCCAGGTACTTCAGCCGGTCACCGACCAGCATGCGCAGCGCCAGTCGGTCGAGCGGAAGGAGCCGCGGCGACAGCAGGGATGGAGCGGACCGCTCGACTGCGTTTGGCCGGGGCTCGGGCACGGGAGGAGAATGGTAGGTCACGCCGTCAGCGCGACGCCATGCGCCGCAGCCGGAGGCTGTTGGCGACCACCGCCACGCTGCTCACGCTCATCGCGACGGCGGCGGGCATCGGCCCCGGCACCCAGTGGAACACCGGCCAGAGCACGCCGGCCGCCAGCGGGATGCCCACCACGTTGTAGCCGAACGCCCACCACAGGTTCTGGCGCACGGTGCGCATCGTGGCCCGGGCGATGGTCACCGCATCGACGAGGATCGACACGCCTGGCCGCATCAGCACCACGTCCGCCGCGTCGGCCGCAATGTCGGCGCCGCCCCCGACGGCGATCCCCACGTCGGCGGCGACGAGCGCCGGCGCGTCGTTGACGCCATCGCCGACCATGGCGGTGCTTCGCCCCGAGGCGCGGAGCTCCTCCACCAGCGCCGCCTTGGCGAGCGGAAGCATCCCGCCCCGGTGGCGATCAATGCCGACCTCGGCGGCGACGCGTTGCGCCACCGACGCATCGTCACCCGAGGCCATCACCGGCTCGATGCCGAGCGTCCGCAGCCGCGCCACCGATGGCGCCGCATCGGCGAGGACCGCATCGGCCACGGCGATCACGCCCTCGGCGACTCCGTCGACCGCCACCACCACCGCCGTGCGTCCGGCGGCGCGCTGCGCGTCCGCCCACGCGCGCAGGTCGGCCGGGAGGATGCCCCCGCATGCGAATTCCGACGTTCCCACGCGCACCCAGCGCCGATCCACCAGCGCCTCGATGCCCTGCCCGGGCGTGCTCGAGAACCCCGTGGCGCGGGGCACCGACGGTCCGCGCGCCCCGGCCGCCCGGACGATCGCGCCGCCCACCGGATGCTCGCTGTCGCGCTCGGCCGCGGCCGCGAGCGCGAGGACCCGGTCGGGATCACCGCCGCGAACCGCCTCCACCGCCTGCACCGCTGGCCGACCCTCGGTGATCGTGCCCGTCTTGTCCAGCACGGCGACCTCGATGGCGGCCAACGCCTCGATGGCGGCGCCGCCCTTCATGAGGATTCCCCGGCGCGCCGCCGCTCCGGTCGCCACCATGATCGCGGTGGGCGTGGCGAGGCCGAGCGCGCAGGGGCACGCGATGACCAGCACCGCCACGGTGCACGCGAGGCCCATGGACGGATCGCCCGCCGCAAGCCAAGCCGCGAACGTGGCCACGGCGATGGCCAGCACCGCTCCCGTGAACCATGCACTCACCCGGTCGGCGAGCCGCGCCACCGGCGCCCGGCTCGCCTGGCACTCCTCGACCATCGCCGCCATGCGCGCGAGCATGGTCGCGGCACCCACGTCCTCGGCGCGCACCACGAGCGCACCGCCGAGATTCAAGGTTCCCGCCAGCACCGCATCTCCGACCTGCCGCACCGCCGGCACGCTCTCGCCGGTCACGCTCGACTGGTCGACCTCCGAGCGCCCATCGATGACAGCGCCGTCCACCGGAACCCGCTCTCCCGGGCGGATCACCACCGCATCGCCCCGCACCACCTCGGCCACGGGAAGATCGATGTCATCCCCGCCGCGGCGGACGCGCGCCACCGGCGGCTGCAGTTCCACCAACCCGCGCGCGGCAGCCCGCGTGCGCATGGTGGCGCGGGTCTCGAGCCATCGCCCGAGCACGGCCAGGGTCACGATCACGCCCGCGGCCTCGAAGTGAACCGCGCCGAGGGGACGGGCTCCTACCGACGGCAGCACCACGTCCGCAAGGAAGACGAGCGTCGACCAGCCGTAGGCCGAGACGATGCCCAGCGCCAGCAGCGAGTCCATGTTGGCGGTGCGGCTCCGCGCACCGAGGATCGCCGCCCGGATGATCGGCCAGCCGCAGCCGAGGACGATCGGGGTGGCGAGCACGAACTGCAGGAGCACCGATCGGCTCTGCTCCCTCCGGAGACGGATGGCCCCGCCTGCTTCCATAAGAGGGCGCCGTGCGCCTTCGCCTCGGCTTGCGCGGACTCCAGCGCGTGCGGCGCCCACCGGTGGTGCGTCGTCATGGCCACCCACACCAGCGGCACCCCGACCACCACGGCGATCGCCA
>JBJOIF010000053.1:0-2914 GCA_046047335.1 Planctomycetota bacterium
TTGCCGCCGACGGCGTGCGCATGGCCGACTTCTACGTGTCGTGCCCGCGATGCACGCCGTCGCGCGCCAGTTGGGTGACGGGGATCAGTCCCGCCAAGCTGCGCATGACCTATCAGAGCGAAGGCGGCGCGAAGCGCGAGGGTGGATCGGCCGAGGATCGCTACAAGCTCATGCGGATGATTCCGCCGACCCCCGAGACCGACCTGCCCAGCGGCGTCCGAACCACCGGCGCGGTGCTGCGCGACGCGGGCTACGCTTCGGCGCACTTCGGCAAGTGGCACGCGGGGCGCGCGGCGCCAAGCCAAGTCGGCTTCGATCGGTGCGACGGCGCCAACAGCAATCAGGGCCCGGAGCGCGGCGTCGCTCCCAACCCGAAGCAGGCGGTCGAGATCACCGACCGTGGAATCGCGTTCATGCGCGAGCAGGTGAAGGCCGGCAAGCCCTTCTACTTGCAGATCTCGCACTACGGCTTCGGCAGCGAGGAAGAGGCCTCGCCCGAGGCCTTGGCTGCGGCCAAGGCCCTGGTGACCGGCGTCAGCGGCAAGCCCATGGGCGCCATCGCGGGCGCGCGCGACGTGGACACCCAGGTCGGCCGCGTGATGGCCGCGCTCAAGGAGCTCGGCATCGCCGACCGCACCTACGTCTTCTATAGCGCGGACCATGGCGCGCAGGGCGGTGGCGGACGTGGGCAGTCCAATCCGCCATTCAGCGGCGGGAAGGGGAGCGTCAGCGAGGGTGGCATCAGCGTGCCGTTCATCGCCGCGGGCCCCGGCATCCCGGTAGGAACGGTGGTCCACGTTCGTGCAAGCAACATGGATTTCCTGCCGACGCTGATGGATCTGGCCGGTGTGCAGGTCCCGAAGGCCGACAACCCCGACGCGCAGAACGTCATCGAGGGCGGGAGCCTGGCGTCGGTGCTGAAGGGCACCTCCAAGGACGTCAAGCGCACGCATGACGGCCTCGTCATCCACTTCCCCCACTACGACCTCAACAACGGTGGGCCGGCGTCCGCGATGTACCTCGGCGACTGGAAGCTGGTGCGCAACTACGACTCCGGCAAGGTGATGCTGTACGACATGAAGAAGGATCGTGCCGAGTCGACCGACGTGGCGTCGCAGCATGCCGATGTCGTCAAGGATCTCGAGGGGCGCCTGGATGCCTACCTGACGGCCATCCGCGCACAGATGGCCACTCGGAACACCGCACCCGGAGCGGGAACCGGGACTGCACCATCCCGGCCCAGTGATCAGGGCGGAGGGGGGGGCAAAGGTGGCGGCAAGGGTGGCGGCGGCAAGGGTGGGCAGGGTGGCGGCAAGGGTGGTGGTGGCAAGGGCGGCAGCAAGGGCAGCGACTCGCCCATGGGGGGTTCGTGATCATGCCGGGACCAACGCGAGGTCGCTGGGTGGCAGGTGCAGCGGCGGCCACGGCGGTGGCACTCACGTCCACGCTCTCGCTGGCGCATCCCCCGGGTGTCCACGACGACCCCGCGGACGTGATGGCGGCGTTCTCCCACGCGCACGCGCACGAACATCCGCATGAGCATCCACACGCCGAACCGGAATTCGGTTCCGCCGCCAACGAAGCTCCCTTCTACCTCGCGGACGCTCCCACCAAGGGACCGTGGCAAGCGGAGTCCTTCGCGTTCTTCGAGCCATTCGTCCGCACGCGATCGGACGGCACCTGGCTGTGGATCGAGTCCGATGGGCTGACGCATCCGCCGGCGGCGCACGTCATGATGACGGGCATCCGCCGATGGCAGCAGCAGGTTCCGCTCCCGCAGCCCTACACCGGGGCCAATGCGTGGCAGGTACCGTTGAAGCCTGAACTTGCCGATGTCCCCATCGACGGGCGCAAGTACCTGCGCAAGGGCGCGGTAGCGATCGCCGTCAACGGGATCCCCATCTTCAACGCCCTCACGAACCGGGGCGACGATGCCTTTCTCGCCGGTGAGCTCGACGAGTTCGGCGGGCATTCCGGCCGAGGCGATGACTACCACTACCACACCGCCCCGCTCGAACTGCACAAGGTCGTCGGTTACAAGCGCCCGATTGGCTTCGCCCTTGATGGGTTCCCGCTGTACGGTCTCTTCGACCCCAAGGCGAAGCCGGGATCCGACTTGGCGTGTCCGCACGGCTCCACCGAGCCGCTCGATGAACTGAACGGACACTTCTGCACGGTTCCGGCCGGTCAAGGCATCGCGGGTGGGACCCGGGGGTACCACTATCACGCGAGCAAGGGCTATCCGTACGTCAATGGCGGCCTGCGGGGCCGGGTGAGGATGGAGGACGATCAGGTGGTTCCTCAGCCTCGCGCCCAAGGCGTTCGCGAAGCGCTGCCACCGCTTGCCGGCGCATCGATCACGGGGTTCAAGCAGACGGGTCCGAAGGCGTGGTCGCTGTCCTACACCATCGGCGGCAGGATCTCCCGCGTCGACTACTCGGTCGGTGAGAGCGGCGCAGTCGAATTCCGGTTCGTGGCGCCCGACGGATCCGTCCGCGTTGAGAACTACACCGTGGGCCGCCGTGGTGGTGGACCGGGTGGTGGGCAAGGCGGCCGGCCCCAAGGTGGTGGCGCGCCGGGTGACCGGCCTCAGGATGGCGCTGGACCGGGCGGCCGCGGTCAGGGAGGTGGCGGAGGTCGTCGTGGCGGTGGTCCGGGCGGTCGCGATGGTGCCGCGCGCGGTGGCGAACCGCAGGCGCCGTCCGGTGTTCCAGACGTTTCGAGACCCGTTCCCGGATTTACGGTCCGCTCGCCATCGGTCGGTGCCGACGGCATGCTGCCGTCGCGCTTCACGTGCGACGGCGAAGGCGTCCAGCCGGCCTTCGAGTGGACGGGTCTCCCGGAGGGGACGGCGTCGATTGCGTTCGCGTTGCACCATGCTCCGGCGGGCACTGCGGCGGGCGGCGACGAGCAC
>JBJOIF010000054.1:0-4839 GCA_046047335.1 Planctomycetota bacterium
TCCATGCGCAGCGAGAGGAAGTGGAAGATGTTGTGCAGGTCGCACTTCCAGTACCACTCGGTGTAGACGCTGACCGGAAGCGCCGCCCGGGCCAGTTCGCGGGCCACGCCCTTCTCGGTGAGGGCCAGGTAGTCCTTGTAGTGCGCCTCGGCGCGCTCGAGGAGCCCCAGGAACTCCTCCGCGGTGCCCGCGTCGGTTGCACCGTCGCCACCCTGCCGGTTCGACTTCGATTGCGCGCGGATCGAATCCGCGGTCGGGCGGTAGAAGCGGTCCGGCACGATCGAATAGCGCGCCGAGTACTCGTTCACGTTGGCGGTCCGGTGGCGGATCCATTGCCGCGCCACGAAGATCGGCATGGCGATGTGGAACTTGAACTCCACCATCTCGAACGGGGTGGAGTGCCGGTGCCGCATCAGGTACCGCACGAGGCCGCGATCCTCGCTCACCTGCTTGGTGCCCTGCCCGTAGCTGACGCGGGCCGCCTGCACGATCGCGAAATCGCCGGTCTTGCCCTCGGGCACCAGTCGCGGCATGCAGTCGACCAGCGCCACGAACCCGTGGTCGAGGCACGGGATCTCCCATCGTGCATCGCCACCCATCACGTCCCGCATCGCACCTTCGGGCGCCACGCGCTTCACGGGGGCGACCTGGATGGTGTCTGGCGCTTCGGGCGGGGTGCTGCTCATGGCGCGGGGTTCCTGGTTCCTTCGTTACCGATGGCCCGCACGCGGTCACGGGCATACTCCGCGAGCCAGCCGTTCACCGCATCCACGGTGCCGAAGCTGCTCGGGCGGCCACCGGTGTTCAGGTCGGGCGCCACCTCGGGGCTCGAGCCCCAGGTCACGCCGACCTTGCCGAGCGCATCGGCGGGGGGAATGGCCTCCAGGCCGCCCATGGCCGCATCGAGGGTCGACGGCCACGGCTTGCCCGCTGCCGGGCCGGGCGAGGCGGCCGCGGCGCGCAGCTGCGCGTCGGAGGTCGGGAACTGCCCGCCGTTCTGGCCCGCATAGCAGAGCACCGCCCAGGCCACGGAACGCAGCGCCGCGTCCGTCTCGCGGGCCGCCTCACGGGACGTGCGGGTCACGGTCAGTCCCCACACGAACACCGAGACGCTCACCAGCACGAACACCACCGCGATGGCCACGATGATCCGGCGGTTGCGGCGCGCCTCGTCGGCAGACAACGGCCGCGTGGGGTCGGCGATCATCGCTCGATCTCCTCGGCGAGCATCCGCTGTCGGTTGCGGCGCTTTTCGGCATCGACGCGCGGGTCGCACTCGGGAACCGCCAGCAGCAGTCGACGCGTGTACGGGTGCTGCGGCGCATCGATCACCTGTTCGCGGGTGCCCTCCTCCACGATCCGGCCGTCCTTCATCACCGCGATGCGATCGCAGATGTGGTGGATGACCGCCATGTCGTGGCTGATGAACAGGTAGCTCATCCCGTACTTGGCCTGGAGATCGGCCAGGAGGTTCAGGATCTCGCTCTGGACGCTCACGTCGAGCGCGCTGGTCGGTTCGTCGCACACGATGAGCTTGGGCTGCAGCGCAAGCGCCCGCGCGATGCCGATGCGCTGGCGCTGGCCACCGGAGAACTCGTGCGGGTAGCGGTCGGCCGCGGCGCGCCACAGGCCGCAGGTCACCAGGAGCTGCTCGACGCGCTCCCGGAGCTCCTCACCCTCGGCGATGCCGTGGACCTCGAGCGGCTCGCCGACGATGCGGCCGACGCGCATGCGCGGATTGAGGCTGCCGCCCGGGTCCTGGAAGATGATCTGCATGTCGCGCCGCAGGCGGCGCAGGCTGGCGGCGTCCTGCGAGAAGACGTCCTTCCCCTCGAACAGGACGTGACCCGAGGTGGCCTTCTGCAGGGCCAGCACGGTGCGTCCGACGGTGGTCTTGCCGCACCCGGACTCGCCCACCAGGCCAAGCGTCTCGCCCCGACCGATCCGGAAGCTCACCCCGTCCACAGCCTTGTGGTACCCGACGGTCCGCTGCAGGATCCCCTTGCGGATCGGGAAGTGGGTCCGCAGCTCGCGGACCTCGAGGATCGGGGTTTCGGAGGACGCCACCATCGGGTCCGGGATGCTACCCCCGCGCCGTCAGCGCAGCGGCAACTCGACGTCCCGCTCCTCGCCGCCGGGCAGGACCACGGTCAGGAGCACCGACGGCGGCCCCAGCAGCCGCACCCGGCTCGTGGCGGTCCGCATCATGCGGACCCAGAGGTCATCGAGCGAGGCCACCCGCAGTCCATCGAGCGCCACGACCATCGAGCCCGCCGGGATGCTGCCGGCGGCCGCGCCTTCGGAGCGGACCACCATCACGCCGCGCCGGCCGTCGCGCGAGCCGTCGGCAAGCTCGGCCAGCCCCGCCCGCGCCAGGGCCTGCACCAGCATGGGCACGTTCACGGCAGGATCCAGCGTGCCGAGCCGCACGCGCAGCGGCACGCGCGCGCCGTCCCCGGCCTCGTCGCCCGCGGCGGCCGCGCGCCAGACCTCGAGGTCGAGTTCCGAGCCGGGCCGCTTGGTACCGATCTCGCTCAGCACCTCGTCGGGCACCTCGATGCGTCGCCCGCCGATCGCCACGATCACGTCGCCCGTGCGCAGCCCCGCGGCCGCGGCCGGCGAGCCCGCCGTCACGCCCGTGACCACGGCCGCACCGCCGGTGAAGCGCGCCCGCACGGCATCAAACCCGGGCATCCCGGGGCGAAGCTGCCGGACGTCCACCACCTGCACGCCGAGGAAGCCGCGCGACACGGCGCCATGGTCGATGAGCTGCCCAACCACGTTCTCCACAATCGACATCGGAATCGCGAGGCCAATGCCGGCGAACTGCGCGCTCGACACGGTGGCGCCGCGGCCGGTGGCGATCGCCGTGTTCATCCCGATCACGTTGCCGCGGATGTCGGTGAGCGGCCCGCCCGAGTTGCCGGGGTTGATCGCCGCATCCACCTGGATGAAGCTCTCGTACTCCACCTCCGCCAGCCCCGCGCTGCGGCCAAGCCCACTGACGATCCCGCTCGACATGCTGAAGCGGAACTCGAACGGCGAACCGAACGCGAACACCAGGTCGCCCTGCGCAGGCAGGTCGAGGGAGCGCCGCGCCGGCAGCAGACCGTCGGCGCGGAGGCGCAGCACGGCCACGTCGGTGCGGGGATCGAGGCCCACCAGCTCGGCCGCGTGGAGCGTGCCGTCGTGCATCTGCACCTCGAGTTCCACCGCCCCGTCCACCACGTGCGCATTGGTAACCACGTGACCGTCCCGGTCCCACACGAATCCCGAGCCAGACTGCGTGAACGCCCGCGACCCAAGCCGGCCCTTCGCCGCGCCCGCGACGCTCACGTGCACCACGGCGGGCTCGACGGCGGCGGCCACGTCGCGCATCGCGGTCGACATGGACTCGAGCACCGAGCCGGCACCCAGCCGTGCGGCCGCGGCCTCCATCGAGCGCTCGCTGCGCACGCGATCCCCGGTGCGGATCAGGGCGGGAATGGTCCACACGCTGGTCGCGGCGGCAAGCAGGAGGAGCGCCGCCGGCCACGCGCGACCGCGCGCACCGTCGCTCACGGCGCCGCCCCGGCCATCTGCTGCAGGCGGGCCAGTTCGTCGGGCGCGATCGCGTATGGATGCTCCCCGAGATCGCCGGCGCGGACGCGTGCGCACCAGGCGGACGCGGCCTGCGTCACCTGCGCGCCGATCTCGGCCATCGGCCGGGCAAACGCGGGCTGCCACGCGCTGAGGCCAAGGAGGTCCTGCAGCACCACCACCTGGCCGTGGCACGCCGGGCCGGCGCCGCAGCCGATCACCGGGATCGTCGCGCGCTCCACCACCATGGCGGCCACCTCGGCGGGACATGCCTCCACCAGCAACATCGATGCCCCAGCCGCCTCCAGCGCGGCGGCGTCGTGCAGAATGCGCAGCGCGCCCTCGGCGGTGCGACCCGCGCTCGAATAGCCACCCGTCAGCTTCGCCTGCTGCGGCTTGCTGCCCACGTGGGCCACCACCGGGATGCCGGCGCGGGCCATGCGCTCCACCAGAGGCGCCAGTGCCCGATCGGCCTCCAGCTTGACGCAGTCGGCGCCGCCCTCGGTCATGAACCGCCCGGCGTTGCGGATCGCCTCGGCGTCGTCGGCCTGGTAGCTCATGAACGGCATGTCCGCCATCACCACGCGGCCGGGCGCGCCGCGCCGGACCGCCGCCGTCAGCGCCACCATGAAATCCATCGGGGCGTGGATCGTGGACGGGAACCCGAGGATCACCTCCGCAGCGGTGTCGCCGACCAAGAGCACCTCGACGCCGGACGCCTCCAGGAGGCGGGCCGTCGTCGCGTCGTAGCACGTCAGGCAGGCAAAGCGCCCGCCGCCGCGGCTCAGGCGGCCGAGGTCTCGGAGCGTCACGCGCGGGCGAGGTTCAGCCATTGCCCGAAGTGTACGGACGCCCCGGACGTCACCGCCGCATCGGGTTCAGGACGGCGTTATCGCGCCCGCAGACGATCACGTCCGCGATCTCCACGGCCTCGCGGAAGCTCTCCTGGGCCTGCTCGAGGTTGAACACTGGGGCGATCACCTTGCCCGCGGCCAAGTGCTCCTCGGTGGCCACCGCGTCGCCTGCCACCAGCACGGTGGCCGAGGGCAGCGGCAGCAGCAGCCCGCACGAGCCGGGCGTGACGCCCGGCAGCGGAAACAGGTCGACGCCCGTGGCCAGCCGATCCGGCGCGGCCTTGCAGCGCTGGAGCAGCGCGATCTCGGAGCGGAGCGTGGCGGCCAGGTCCCCATCGCCGGCGCCCTCGGCCTCGCGGAACTTCTCCACCAACTGCGCGCCGATCGTCTCGCGCTCGAGTTCGCC
>JBJOIF010000055.1:0-6697 GCA_046047335.1 Planctomycetota bacterium
CCCGCGGCGCGACGCATCACGGCCCTGCAGGTCGGCGTCGCCGACAACGACGACACCTTCCACACCCAGTGGCGCTGGATGGCACCCGGAGGTGCCAAGGGACGCTGGAGCCTCGAACTTCCCCTGCCTGCAGCGGCAACCGCCCCTTGACGGGGTGCGAATCGATCTGCGACACTGCAGCGCAAGGAGCGCGGTCGGCGACGTGGTTCGCCGCAGCGCAACGGGCAGCTCGGACCGGACGTCCCCGGGCACTGAAAGGCACCCCAATGAAGACCCTGGTTTCGCTCGGAGCCGTCGCGACCCTCCTCGCCCTCACCGCCTGCGGCGGCAGCACCCCGCCGGTCAAGCCCGTCGAGAAGAACACCAACGCCGCTCCTGCCGGCACCATCAAGAGCCCGACCGAGGGCCTGAAGGAGCGCATGTCGGCCTCGAGCGACGCTTCCGCCGACACCAAGAAGAAGTGATCGCCGGCCGGCCCGCTGCCCTCCCCGAGGGCCACGGGACGGTGTGACGACAAGAACGAGGCGGGCGCACCGAGCCGGTGCGCCCGCCTTCTTCAGGTTCGTCCGGTGCGCGCGATGCGCGGACCAATCACTCCGTCATCATGCCACGGAGGATCGCCAGCCCCTCGGCCAGCTTGTCCGGCCGGGTCGCGAAGCTGATCCGGAAGTGCGTCTCGCGGTCGGAGAAGACGTTGCCCGGGATCACGAGCACCCGATTGTCGATCGCCTTCTCGATGAACTGCTGTCCCGTGAGGCCGAGCCGCCTCGGCACCTCGACGAACGCGTAGAACGCGCCCGACGGCCGCGCCAGCTCGGTCACCCCCGAGAACGCATCGACCACGAGTTGCCGGCGCGACTCGTACTCGGCGAGCACAGGCGCCAGGTCGACGCCAAAACTCGGCACCACGCCCCACTGCGCCATGCTCGGCGCGCAGACGTAGGTGTACTGCTGGAACTTGGCGATCTCCTGGACGATCCATGACGGACCGGCCACGTACCCAAGGCGCCAGCCGGTGCACCCGTAGGTCTTGCCGAAGCCGCGGATGAGCAGGCAGTCTTCCGAGCAGCGCGCCGGGCTTGGGCAGATGCCGTCCTCGCGGGCCTCGGAGAAGCAGAACTCGTCGTAGATCTCGTCGCTGATGAGGAGCACGCCCCGACGACGGCAGAGGTCCACCACGTCGCGGAACTCGGCACCCGAGAGGACCGTGCCGCAGGGGTTGCTCGGGCTGCACACCAAGACGAACTTGGTGCGCGGCGTCAGGCATCGCTCGATGCGCTCGGCCGTCATCCGGAAGTCGGGATACGTGTCGCAGCGCACCGGAACCGCGCCCGTGATCTTCCCAAGCTGCGGGTACATCACGAAGTACGGATCCGGGATGACGAACTCATCGCCCGCATCAAGCAGCGCCATCGCCGCAAGCAGCAGCGCGCCGCTGGTTCCGCTGGTCACCGCCAGCGACCGCGCCCCGCCGTCGGGCCCCCAGCCGACCGTGGCGCCGAGGTGCTTCCAGCACGCGTCGATCAGTTCCGGGATGCCCTGCGTCACCGTGTACGCGTTGCGGTCGGCGTCGATGGCCGCCTTGGCCGCGTCCTTCATCACCTGCGGCACCGGGAAGTCCGGCTGCCCGATCGAAAGGTTGATCGGGTCCTGCAACTTGGCGGCCAGGTCGAACACCCGGCGAATGCCGGAGGCGTCGATCGAGCGCGCGCGCGCGGACACCAAGCGGGACAGCGAAGTGCCGTCCGCGGCAGCGGGGGAGGACGCGGTCATCGGGTCACTTCTTGCCGGCGGCCTTCGCGGCGGGGGCGGCCTTGCCACCCTTCGCCTTCGGATCGGCGGCGCCCTCGGCCTCGGCCTTCTTGGGCTTCTTGCCGGCGGAGACCTTGATGCTGCGCACCTTCACCAGGCCCAACGCGCCCTTGGCGGCATCGAACCGGTCTTCCTCGGTCAGCTTCGCGATGCGCTCGGCGCGGGTCAGCACGTTGCGGTGCTGGTTGAGGGCGCCGGACTTGGTCTTGAGGCTGCGATGAAGGCTCATGGTGGTGGCTCGGTCTTGCTGAAGGTGCGGGGTGCGCCCACGGGGGCGATCACTTGAACAGTTCGGGGAACGCGTCGCTGAAGTCGGTGGAGTTGCGCGGCGATGCCTTGCGGTACTTCTGGCCGACGGTCTTGATCTTCGCCTCGAGTGCCTTGATCTCCGGCGACGAACGCTGCGACGGTTCGCGGTAGCCGGGGAGCACGATCACTTTGCGGAGTAGCGCAGTATTGTCGGGAACGAGGTACGCATCAAGCCCGTTCTGGCGGCAGAACTCGACCATCTCCGGAGCGCGCTCGCTCGATGGATGGGCCAGCACGAAGTAGCGCATGCCCTTGACACGCGGATCGCCGCCATTATCAGTCACGACGGCCGTCGGTGCCGCCGCGGCTCCGCGGTTCGGGATCGCCGGGCCAGAAGCCTTTGCCGCAACGCCCCCGGAACCTGCAGCCCCCGCGCTTGAGCCGGCGGGGTCCGTGGTGGACACCGGGGCGGCGGCCGCATCGCTGCCGAGCGACTGCCCCCGCTTGACGCCAATGCCGTAGGCAATCGCAATCGCCACAATCACGCCCACGGCGATCGCGGCGGCTCGGCCCAAGGACACCTCAAAGGCCTCAGGAAGCCCGGGAGCCTGCCCGTGGCGCACGGTTGAGCCGGGCGCCGGGCGCACGGGACTGCCCGGCGCCGACCCGGGCTTGCGCATCAATTCGTACAGGGCTGGACTGCCTCTGCGAGCCATCCGAACAGTGTAGTGGACCCGGCTCAGTCGGGGATCGCCCCGCCCCACGACTGCGCCGACGCCAGCGCGCCGGCCCGGGCCTCGGTCCAGCCGCGGGCGTCGACCACCGGCAGCCCCGCAAAGCCACTCACCGACAGCGCCACCCGGAAGGCCAGGACGTCGAGCCGTCCGTGTCCTGCGGCCCCGATCGGACCGCGATGACCGGCGCGCGTGAGGTCGACCACCCGCACCGCCGCCAATCGCCCGGTGGACGCCGAAACCCGCGCCACGGGATCCCGCCCCGCGGCGAGTTCCATCGCGGGATCAAGGCAAATGCCGTTTGCACCGCCGACGGCGTCGACGCCTCCGAGCCAGGCCACGGCGATCCCGACCCGCGCCGCACCCGCATCGATGGCGGCGATCGCCTCGGCGCGTCGCCCACGCGCTGCATCCTCGCTTGGCTCGGCCCCCGGGTCCATGCACACCGGAACTCGACCGAGCTCCGCCGCCCACTCGCATGCGGCCAGCGCGGCATGCACCGCGCGATCCACTCGCTCCGCATCGGCCAAGTGCGATGGAGGGATCCACGCATCGACTCCCGAGGCGGCGAGCTCAAGCCGGCCGAGCAGCGCGCGGACCTCACGGCGAGCACTGCTGGAGAGGTCGCGCGGACGCATCCCCGGCTGCGTGGCACTCAACTGCACCGCCCGGAACCCGGCCGCCGAGCACCACGCGAGCGACGATGCCGGCTCGCCAAGCGGCTCCGCCGTCACCGAGAGCGACCACCGCGTTCCTTGACCGTCCATGGCGGCGATCGTAGGACCTACGCTTCCTCGGTGCATCCGCCGGACGCAAGCCAACCACCGATCCCGTTCTCCATCCCGCGGCGCAGCCCGGAACGTCGGGCGCGTGCGGCGCGGCTGCTGGAGGCCCTCGACGCCGCGTATCCCCACGCGCACTGCCGCCTCGACTGGACCCGCCCGCATGAACTGCTGGTGGCCACCATCCTCAGCGCGCAAGCCACCGACGAGAGCGTCAATGCCGCCACCAGCGCCCTGTTCGCGCGGTTCCCGTCCCCGGCCGACTACGCGGCGGCCACGCCGGACGACATCGCCCCATTCATCCGGACCATCGGCCTCTGGCGAAACAAGGCGCGCGCGGTGCACGAGTCGATGACCGCGCTCGTGCGCGACCATGGCGGCGAGGTGCCGCGCGACATGGATGCCCTGCTTGCCCTGCGCGGCGTGGCGAGAAAGACCGCCAACGTCGTCTTGGGCAATTGCTTCGGGATCCAGGCTGGCGTGGTGGTGGACACCCACGTCGGCCGGCTGGCCAAGCGCCTGGGGCTCAGCGCGCACGACGATCCGGCCAAGGTCGAGCGCGACCTCATGGCGCTCTTCCCGCGCGAGCGCTGGTGCGACCTCAGCCACCTGCTCATCTTCCACGGTCGAGCCGCATGCCGCGCCCGCGGCGCACGTTGCGCCGAAGACCCGATCTGCCGGGAGTTCTGCTCCCATGCTCGCGCGAGCGTCACTTCACCTCGCCGCGCCCCTCGAACGTCGGCGCCGCGCCGACCGCGACCGGCTTGACCAGCACGAAGCCGCCGTGCAACGTGACCACCGCGGCGCCGCCGCCGATCCGTTCCGGGTAGATGAAGAGCGGGGGTCCCTCGAACCGAAAGCGTTGCTCCGCCTCCACGCGGGCCGCCTCGAGCTGCACCGGCTTGAACGGCTTGCCGTCCGCGTCGACGCCTTCCTCGGCGGGGGCCATCACTGCGTCGGTGCGACGCAGGATGTCCAACCCGTCCGCGTGGCCCACCCAGAGGTCGCCGTCCACCAGCGCCATGGCCATGATCGCCGGCTTGCCTTCCGCCGAGTAACGCTCGACGCTGCCGTCGTGGCGCACCTCCACCTCGCGACAGACGTCGGCGTTGCCTTCCTTGGCGTAGATCATCTTCGCTCCGCCCCATGCGGCCGACACCTCCACGTCGTTGGTGGTGACCACGTCGGTGGTGCGGTCGCTCAGTTCCGGCTCGGAACCGATGCGCCACAGCCAGAAGCCCTCGCGACCGCCCGCCAGGATCCGGCGGCCATCGGTCACGGCCACCTCGAGCAGGCCGGGCGCGCGCTCCACGTTGTAGAACGTGTCGCCATCGCGGCGGTCCTCGGCACGATGCCGGTACATGGCGCGGCCGAAGGAGCCCGCCACCGCGTAATGGTTGGGCCGGATCAGGGCGATGTCCCGCCCACCGCGCAACGGGATCTCCTCGGGCTCCACCAGTTCGACGCCGTCGATGCGCCACGTGTAGACGATGCGGTCGGTGATGGCGAACACGCGGTCGCCCAGCACGCGGATCCGCCGCACGAAGGCGGGCACGGCGCGATGCGAAGTCTCCGTGAACGCCGGTCCCATCAGGCCAACCGACGCCCCGTTGCCTCCCTGAAGCAGGAACGCGAATCCACCGGGCGGGCCGATACCGGCCGGGAGCGGCTGCAGGTCCGTGGCCGCCCCGAGGTACCGCCCGTCTTCCAACGCCATGATGCGGCGCCCGACCGTGGCCACCGGCCCCACGGGCGTACCCACCACGTGACCAGCGGCCTGGCCCTTGAGGAAGTGCCGTCGATCGGAGAGCCGCACCACGCCGTCCTCGCCCGAGGCGTAGATCTCATCGCCCACCATCGAGACGAGGCGCGGCTCGATCCCCAGGTCCGCCGCGGTGATCGTGGCCAGCACCTGCGGATCCGCAGGATCGGAGACGTCGATCTCGACCACCGCCGTGCGGTCGCTCACCACCGCCACCGAGTCGCCGTGGGCCACCATGTCCACCACCGATCCGCCCTCGCCGAACGGGATGGCGTCGACGCTGCCCAGGGTGCGGCCCGTGGTCACGTCCACCAGCAGCACCCGGTGCGCAAAGGACTGCACCCAGCGGTTGCCGTCCACCAACGTGACGTGGTGCGTGCCGCCCGCATGCTGCACCACCTGGAGTTCGCGCTCCCGGCGGTCGGTGCGGTCCTCCTTGATGTACTGCGGGGTGCAGCCCGAGGCGCCGATCGCGAGGGCCACGAGCGCCCCGAGGACGGACGGCCGGCGGGCGTGCCTGCCTGCGAAAGGGATCGCCATACGCGAAGGGTATCCGCACCGTGCTACCGTGGGCACTCCATGGACCGGCTGCAGCAATTGCTCGCGATGCTCGAGAAGGAACCCGGCGACGCCTTCTGCCTCTACGGCGTGGCGCAGGAGCACGCCCGCGGCGAACGGCACGAGGAGGCGCTGGCCTGGTACGACCGGACCATCGCTGCCGATCCTGCGTACTGCTACGCGTACTTCCACAAGGCGCGGTCGCTCGAGGCGCTCGGGCGCGTGCCGGAAGCCATCGCCACCCTGCGCACCGGTGCCGATGCCGCCGATCGATGCGGCGATCGGCACGCGCGTTCGGAGATCGGCGGCTACCTGGACGAACTGGAGTGACCATGGCACGCAGCACGAAGGCGACCAGACGCATCGAGGCACTGCGGGCCACCGCACGCGACCCGAACCTCGTGGAGGTCCGCGTGGGGGCGCGCACCGTGGCGACGCTGCCGCGGTCGCGGGCTGACGAGCTTCGGCTGCGCGAAGGTGCCGCGTGGACGCCGGCACTGGCCGCGCGCGTGGAGCATGCCGGGGCCGTGGAACTGGCGCGGGAGGCGGCGCTCGGGTTCCTGGCGAAGCGATCGTGGAGCGCCGCGGGCCTGGCGGCGCGCGTGGAGCGCGGCGGCCACGCCGTCGAGGCCGCCCGCGAGGCAGTGAGCGCGTTGGTGGCCGATGGGTGGCTGGATGACCGCGCGTACGCGCTCGACCGGGCCGAGCGGCTCCAGCGTCGCGGTTCGCGGTCTGAGGAGGCATTGCAAGCGACGCTCGAGGCCGAGGGGGTAGCGCCACGGCTGGCCCGCGCCGTGGCG
>JBJOIF010000056.1:0-5202 GCA_046047335.1 Planctomycetota bacterium
TCCTTCGCCGCCAGCCCGTCGTACGGCGAGTACGAGAGGATGTACTCGTACGCCTCGCGTGACTCGATGGGGTTGCCCCACTGCGTCCACTCGTTGGTCGTCAGCGGGATCGTCGGGTCGAGCATGGTGGTCAACGCGTCCACGAACGGCACGTGCACGCCCATCCCGCGGTACCGGTCGCCAGCCATGTTCGCCACGGCGCCCATCAGCAGGCCGCCGGCGGATCCGCCCGTCGCGAAGGTCCGCGACCGATCCGCCCATTCCTCGCGCTGCAGGAAGTCGGTGGCATCCACGAAGTCCGTGAACGTGTTGCGCTTGCGGAACATGCGGCCGTCCTCGTACCAGTCCTGGCCGAGGTCGGCACCGCCGCGCACGTGGGCGATCGCCAGCGCGAACCCGCGGTCCATCAGCGAGACGCCGGCCAGGTCGAACTGTGCGTCCGACGGGATGCCGTACGCGCCGTACGCCTCGATCAACATCGGGTGGCGACCGTCCTTCGCCCATGCCGAGCGCTTCCACGCGATGGATACGGGGATCCGTTTGCCGTCGCGGCTCGGCGCCCAGGCACGTGCGGACTCGTACTGCGCGGCGTCGTAGCCGATCACGGGCTGCACCTTGCGCACCTGCTGCGCGCCGGAACCAAGGTCCACATCGATCACCGTGCGCGGCGTGACCATCGACGTGTAGGAGATGCGCACCGTCCGGTTGGTGGGATCGGGGTTGTCGCCCAAGTCCATCGCGTACGCGGCGTCCTTGGCCGGGACCACCCTGCCGTCGCCACCGGCCCACGGCACGATGCGCACGCGGGCGTTCGCCTCCACCCGCTCGGCCACGGCCACGCCTCCGGCGAGGAGCGCGAATCCGTCGATCGCGGCGTCGGTGCGATGGGGAACCAGCTCGGTCCACCGGGCGCGTTCGCCGACGGCGTCGTCGGCGGCAAGCATCAGACGGAAGTTGCGTGCATCGCGGTTGGTGCGGATCACCCAGCGCCCGTCGAGGTGGTCGGCGTACTGGCGCACGTTGGCTTCGCGCGCGAGCACGGTTCGCAGGGGTTCGCCGGGCCGATCGAGGGCGAGCACGCGCAGCTCGTTCGTGTCGTATCCCTCCACCTGCACCATGAGGTACCGCCGATCCGCGGATGCGTCGATGGAGGTGAAGAGCGTCAGGTCGGCCTCGTCGTACACCACCCGGTCGGAGGCTGGGTCCGTTCCCAGCACGTGCTGGCACACCGGGCCGCTCTGCAGAAGCACCGGGTCCTGGCGCATGTAGAAGATGCTGGTGCCGTCGGCAGACCAGACGATCGGCTCGAGCGTGCCGGGCAGGCGGTCCGGTAGGTCGCGGCCTGTGCGCAGGTCGCGCACGCGCAGCTCGTGCCCGCGGCGACCCACCGTGTCCTGCGTCCACGCCACCATCGTCCCGTCGGGGCTCACCTCCACCGAGGACACGCGGAAGAACGAGTGGCCCTCGGCAAGAGCGTTGCCGTCGAGCAGCACCTCGTCGGGCGCATCGGCCGCCGGGCCGTCTGGCCCACCGCGACGGCGCATCCACGTCGCGTACTCGGCGCCCGGCCGGTACGCCTGCCAGAGCCACCAGCCGCGGTCGTGCTGGGGGACCGTGGAGTCGTCCTCCTTGATGCGTCCGCGGATCTCACCGAGCAGCGTGGCCTCGAGCGGCCGCTGCCGCTCCAGCATCGCCTCGGTGTACGCCTGCTCGGCGCGGAGGTACGCCATGACGTCGTCGCGCTTGCGCTCCGGATGGTCGTCGCGGAGCCAGTAGTACTCGTCGACGCGCTCGCCGTGGGGCGTGCGAATCACGAACGCCTCCTGGCGCGCCACGGGCGGCATCGGCCGGCCGGACGCATCGCGCGCCACCTTGGGAGCCTGGGACGCGCACCCGGCAGCGAGCGCACCGGCCACGATGGTCACGAACGGGTTCGCGGGATGCTGGCGGGATGGCCGAAGGGTCATCCCGCAAGCGTAGCCCCGCCACGGCCCGGTATGCCCGCCCACCCACGGCCCGGGAACGACGCGAACCGCCCCGAAGGGCGGCTCGCGGATGGGTTCGGTCTGGGCGACCGGCTCAGGCGCTGAAGCTCGAGCCGCAGCCGCAGGTCGTGGTGGCGTTCGGGTTGCTGAACACGAAGCCCCGGCCCATGATCTCGTCCTTAAAGTCGATCGTGGTGCCGTTGAGGTACAGGTAGCTCTTGGGATCGCACACCACGCGGACCGTAAAGGTCCCGGGCTCCGCGGTGGCGACGGCGGCGCCCTGCCCGCCCTCGACGCGGGTCACGGTCTTGCCGTCCTCGGCGGTGCGGTACTGGAACTCCCACAGCTCGTCGGAGTCCTTCTGAACCTCGGTGAGGTCCAGGATGTAGCTGAAGCCGCTGCAGCCTCCTCCCTTGACGCCCACCCGGAGCCGGATCTTCTCGGGATCCAGGCCCTGCTGGTGGACGATGGCGTTGATCTCGCGGGCAGCGCTCTCGGTGATGACGACGGACATGCTGGTTCTCCTTGCCTGAGGCGTGGGCGTGGCGCAGGGCGGCGCGATCAGTGCGCCGCGACCGGGGCGGCGGCCTCGGCACCCTGGCCGTTCTTCTTGCGGTAGTCGGCGATCGCCGCGCGGATCGAGTCCTCGGCGAGCACGCTGCAGTGAATCTTGACGGGCGGGAGGCTCAGCTCCTCGACGATCTGCGTGTTCTTGATCGACATGGCGTCATCGAGCGTGCGGCCCTTGAGCCACTCGGTGGCCAGGCTGCTGGAGGCGATGGCGCTGCCGCAGCCGAAGCACTTGAACTTGGCGTCCTCGATGACGCCCTGCTCGTTCACCTTGATTTGCAGCTGCATCACGTCGCCGCACTCGGGGGCGCCGACGATGCCGACGCCGACGTCGGCGCGCTTGGCGACCTCGGCGCTCGTGCCGAAGCTGCCCACGTTGCGGGGGTGCTGGTAGTGGTCGACGACCTTGTCGGAGTAAGCCATGGTGAGTCCTGTGGTACCGGCCGGGCCGGATGCGTGGTGCGTGGAGTCGTGTGCGTCGTCAGTGGTTCTGCCACTGGATCTTGGAGATGTCGATGCCTTCCTTGTGCAGGTCGTACAGCGGGCTCATCGTGCGCAGGTGCTCCACGGCCTTCACGATCGCCTCGATCGCAAAGTCGACCTCCTCCTCGGTGCTCCACCGGCCGAGCGAGAGGCGCAGCGAGGAGTGGGCCAGCTCGTCGCCGACCCCAAGGCTCTTGAGCACGTAGCTCGGCTCGAGGCTGGCGCTGGTGCACGCGCTGCCGGAACTGCAGGCGATGTCCTTGACGCCCATCATCAGGCTCTCGCCCTCGACGAACCCGAAGGAGATGTTGGCGACGTTCGGGAGGCGCTTCTCGGGATGCCCGTTCACCTGGGCAACCTCGATGCGCCGGGTCAACTCGGTCTCGAGCTTGCGGCGCAGCTTCAGCAGCCGCTCGCGCTCGTGCTCCATCTCCTGACGGCACAGCTCGCACGCCTTGCCGAATCCGACGATGCCGGTGACGTTCATCGTGCCGGAGCGCATGCCCCGCTCATGGCCGCCGCCGTCGACGATGGCCTCCAAGCGAATGCGCGGCTTGCGCCGACGAACGTAGAGGGCGCCGACGCCCTTGGGGCCGTACATCTTGTGCCCACTCCAGCTCATCAGGTCGATGTGGTCGCGCTCGACGTCGGTGGGCATCTTCCCGACCCACTGCGTGGCGTCGGTGTGGAACACCACTTCCCGGCGGTGGCAGAGCTCGCCGATCTGCGGCACCTCGTTGATGGTGCCGATCTCGTTGTTCGCCCACATGATCGTCACCAGGATGGTGTCCGGCCGCATCGCCGCCTCCACCATCGCGGCCGTGATGATGCCGTCGGCGCCCGGCTCCAGGAAGGTCACGTCGAAGCCCTCGCGCTGCAGGCGCTTGCACGGGTCGAGGACCGCCTTGTGCTCGTGCACCGCCGTGATGATGTGGCCACGGCCCGTCTGGCCGCGGGGGGCCTTCGCGTACATCTCGGCCGCGCCCTTGATGGCCAGGTTGTTGCTCTCGGTGGAGCCCGACGTGAAGATGATCTCCTTCGGGTTCGCGCCGATCAGCGCGGCGGCCTGCTCGCGGGCCAGCTCGACGCCATCCTCGGCCTCCCAGCCGAACTTGTGGTTGCGGCTGGCCGCGTTGCCGAACTTCTCGGAGAAGTACGGCAGCATCGCCTCCACGACGCGGGGGTCGCAGCGGGTGGTGGCGGCATTGTCGAGGTAGATCGGGAGCTTGGGTGCCATGAGGAGTTCTGGGGGCCGGTGGCCCGGAAGCGGCAGTTGAGATTCAGTCGCAACGCACAGTGTAGGAGTCCAAGGACGAATCGCAAGCACAAGCCGGACGGTTGTTCTGCGAATTCTCGGACACCACGATCCGTGTTTCGCCGACCTGCCGTCGCGGCGGGCGCAGCGACTATGGTGCCCCGCCCATGCAGGTCATCCACGAACCGGATTCGCTCGTCCCGTTCCACGGATGCGCCCTCGTACCGACGATGGGCGCGCTGCACGAGGGGCACGGCTCGCTGATCCGCAGGGCGCGGGCGCACGGCCGCCCCGTCGTCGCCACCGTGTTCGTCAATCCGACGCAGTTCGGCCCGCGCGAGGACTTCGCGAAGTACCCCCGGACCCTCGAGGCGGACGTCGCGCTCGCCGAGCGCTGCGGTGCGGACGCGGTGTTCGCTCCCGCGCCCGAGGTCATGTACCCGGGCGGTCCCGAAGCCGCGCGCGCCGAGGCGGAGGCGTTCCCGCTCCCGCCCGCGGCGCGCGAGCCCGGGCTCGAGGACGCATGCCGACCCGGTCACTTCGGCGGGGTGTGCCAGGTGGTCGCCCGGCTCTTTGACCTGACGATGCCGGCCGTCTCGATCTTCGGGGAGAAGGACTACCAGCAGCTTCGGGTCCTGACGCAGATGGTGGCACTCTCGGGCGGACGCTGGGGATCGATGCGCGTCGAGCCCGGCCCGACGGTTCGCGAATCCGACGGGCTCGCCATGAGCAGCCGCAACCGCTACCTGCGCCCGGAGCAGCGCGAGCAGGCGCTCGGGCTGGTCCGCGCACTGCAGATGGCCGCGAGCGCGCAGCACCCGGCGACCGCGGAGTCGCTCATGTCCGCAACCCTCGCCGAGCACGGCCTCGCGACGGACTACGCGGTCGTCCGTGACGCGGAGACGCTGC
>JBJOIF010000057.1:0-2704 GCA_046047335.1 Planctomycetota bacterium
ACCGCGCGCGCCCGTCCTCGTCGGCGCGCAGGGCAAGGCGCGCGTGCGCCCGTCCGTCGTTGACCGGGATCTCCAGGCGATCCTCATCGATCTCCACCACCGCGCCCGCGGCGCCGTCGGCGTCCGGCATCGGCGCGGAGATCTCCAGCAGCTCCACGTTGCGAGTGCTCACGCGCACCGTGCGCGCGGCGCGGTCGACCTGCGCATCGACGCGCGAAGGCACGAAGGGCAGCTGCTGCTGCATGACGCGCACCCAGTCGCGCCGGCTGCTCACCTGCGGCGACACGGTGACGAACCGCACCCGATCGGCCTGCGCCGGATCGGGCAGCGTGTGCCGGAAGAGGAACGAGGTCAGCGGCGGCCAGTCGACGCACTCGTTGCCCCACCAGTGCCCGGCGCCGGCTTTCTCGAAGTACTCGAAGTCCGGGTGCGGCAGCGCCGCCATCTGCCGGAACATGCTGCGGGCTTCGGTGACGGGCACGTTGTCGTCGGCATCGCCGTGCAGCACGTACACGCCCTGCGACAACCAGTTCTCCTTGAGGAGCAGCGTGTCGCTGGCCGACGACGCGAGCGCCAGCATCTGCACCGCGGGGCTCTTGCTGGCGGAGCCGCCGGCTGCATCGGCGCCCACGTAGCTTCGGAAGCTCACCCAACCCGCGCTTGGCGCGATCGCCGCGAACTCTCCGGGGAACTGCGCGCCGATCTGCCAGGTGCCGTGGCCGCCCATCGAGTGGCCGGTGAGCCACGAGCGCAGCGGGTCGTGGCGAAGGGTGCGCCTGGCGTGCGAGAAGGCCTCCGCGAAGTCGGTGCGGCCCCAGTCCTCCCAGTCGAAGCCGAAGGGCCGCCGGTTGGTCGGGCACACCACGTGCGCCTCGGGGCGCGGCGCGTAGCACGCCGCCTGTCCCGAGGCCTCGACGCCCGCACCGTGCAGGCTCCACAGGATGCCCGGGGCGGGATCCGAGGCGCCGGCGGTCGCGGGCACCACGGCGTAGTACTGCGCGCTGCCGTCGATGGTGCTGGTGCGCGTCACGTTGCGCCGATCCGACGCCGACACCGTCCGCAGCGAGACGCCGCGCGAGAAGAGCTCCGATCCATCGGCGTTCACCAACTGCACGCGAGCCTCGCGCACACGGCCCGGCGATCCCGCGGTGCCCGAGCGGAACAGGGCGGGCAGCGCCACCTTCTTCGCCGTCAGCGCGGGCATGGCGTGCAGGTCCACCCACGCGGCGTCTGCCGCGAGGTCGCTCATCACGCGGATGCGCGCGCCGCGCAGCGGTTCGTCCGAGGCGTTCACCACCACCACGCCCACGGGTCCGTCGGTGGTCTGGCCCGCCACGAGGTCGGGCACCAGTACGTCGCCGGCGGCGATGAACGCGGGTGCCGGCGGCGGAACCAGGCGCGCCGACAGGCGTCCGCGGCCCACCGAGAAGAGGAACTCGTTGCGGCCGGCCTGCAGTGCCACCGGCAGGTGCACGAAACCCCACGAGTACGGGTCGCCGCCGCGCGGCAGTCCGTTCACGAAGACGCTGCCGTGGCCCGAGGCCTCGAGCAGCATCACCGTGGGGGCGGGGACATCCACGGTGGCATGGATCCAGCCGCCCGCGAGCGCGTCGCCGAGCGCCGTGCCGCGTTCACCCGAGAAGGTCCCGTCCGGTCCCGCGCGGACGGCTGTCCACGGACGCACGGCCGCGCCGGCGGCACCGATCGCCCATGGCGGCGTCTCGCCGTCGGCGGGGTCGCCGAAGTTGCCCGTGGCCAGCGCGTACTCGGCGGGGTCGATGCGCAGGAGCGTCCGCGAGGCGGCGCGGGGCGCGGGCGAGACCAGCGCCAGCGCATCGGTGAACGGGATCGCGGCGTCGTCGGCCGCGGCCGGGGAGGTGGATGCGGCCACGGCGCCCAGCAGCGCGGAAAGCGCGTGAATCATGGGGCGCAGCGTAGCCGAGCGCCCGATGCGGCGTACCATTTGCGCCCCATGTCCACCAACGTCAAGACCATCGCCGTC
The DNA here is from genome assembly GCA_046047335.1 of Planctomycetota bacterium. GTDB lineage: Bacteria > Planctomycetota > Phycisphaerae > Phycisphaerales > SM1A02 > UBA966. The sequence continues at coordinate 2,003 of JBJOIF010000057.1, forward strand.
ATCGGGGCCGGGACCATGGGTTCCGGCATCGCCCTCACCGCCGCGCAGTCCGGGATCGCCGCGATCCAGGTGGACATGAGCGCCGCGCAGCTCGAGAAGGCCAAGGCCTACCACGCCAAGACGCTTGCGCGCGCCGTCGAGAAGGGCAAGATGCAGCAGGCCGACGCCGACGCGGCCCTGAAGCGCATCTGCTACGTGGGCAGCATGGCCGAGGCAAGGACGGCCGACTGGGCCGTCGAGGCCGCCACCGAGAACGTCGAGGTCAAGAAGAAGATCTTCAAGGAGATGCAGGCGACGTTCCCGGCGCACGCGGTGCTGGCGACGAACACCTCGAGCATCAGCATCACCGACCTCGCGAGCGCCGTCGGCGCCGACGCGCACCGCGTGATCGGCATGCACTTCTTCAACCCGGTGCCGATCATGGCGCTGGTCGAGGTGATCAAGGGCCTCGCCACGAGCGACGAGACCACGCAGCGCACGATCGACCTCGCGATCGCCATGGGCAAGACGCCCGTCCCCGCGAACGACCGCGCCGGCTTCGTCTCGAACCGCGTGCTGATGCCGATGATCAACGAGGCGTTCCACGCGTGGATGGAGGGCGTCGCGAAGCCCGAGGACATCGACCAGATCATGAAGCTCGGGTGCAACTTCCCGATGGGCCCGCTGCGCCTGGCCGACTTCATCGGCCTCGACGTGTGCCAC
>JBJOIF010000058.1:0-5272 GCA_046047335.1 Planctomycetota bacterium
CTCGGGCGCCCTTGGCGGCCTCGCGCGATTCCTCGACCCGGGCGGTGAGGAACGTGGCGGTGGCGTCGGTGTCGGCCGTGGCCATCTCGGCGATGCGGACCGTGCTGCGCAGCTCGGTGGCCTGTCGGTCGGCCTCGGCGGCCTGCATGCGGAGGTCCTGCGCCTCGTACGCCTTGTTTCGGGCCTCCTCAGCCAGCCGGCTTCCCTCGTCGGCGCTCGACGTCATGGCCTTGGCGAGCAGTTCCCCGGAGGCCGCCATCGCCAGGTCGGCGCGCCGATTCTGGTCGGCGATGAAGCCGTCGAGTTCCTCGAGCTTGCCCTTCACGTCCTCGCCGCGCTGCCGCTCGGCCTCTACGGCCTCGTCGAACTTCTCCACCGCCGCCTGCATGCCGTCGATGCGTGCCTGCGCCGCGGTGGCCAGGCGCAGGTCGCCCGACGCCTCGATGGTGCGAATGGCGCCGAGGCGGCGCTCCACCTCGCGTGCAATGGCACCGCGTTCGGCGGACAACCGCTCGAGGTCGACGAGGTCGAGGGTCAGCGCATCGCGGCGCAGGCGTGCGGCGAGTTCGCCGGCTGCCTTGCGCTGGGCCTGGCCGGCGCCGGCGCTGGCGACCTGCGAGGCGAGCTCACGCAGTTGGCGCGCACCCTCGGCTGGGCTGAGCATGGCGTCCTGGATCTCGCGGGTGGCGCCGTCCTCCTCGATGGTGCGGCCGACCGCACCGGGGGCCGACGCGATCCGCCGCGAGAGCGCCGAGGCTTTGGCCACCGCGTCGTCGATGCGGCGGGCGGCCTTCTCCTCGGCGGTGGGGGCATGCAGCCCCTCGCAACCGGCAACGGAGGCGGAGAGGACCAGGAGCGCGCAGGAGATGAATCGGTGGTGACGCATGGCAGCGGGTCAGCGTAGCGGCTGGGACGGTTGGGTCAGCGATCGGGGCCGTCGGGCTCCCGAACCGGGCGGTCCGGCGCATCGAGCCGGGGCAGTTCGAACGCCACCGGGTACTCGGGGCGGGGCTGGTGCATCCCCCGGATCCACTCCAGGGTGTCCGCCATGAGTTGGGGCGTTGCGCGATTGAGGACCGGCTTCCAGCCCGGGACGTCCGGGTGGGGGTACTTCGCGAGGTTGCGCTGCATGGCGTACTGGACGAGCAGCGAGTCGGGCGGATCCTGGAAGTTGACCATCGGCTTCCCATCGACCGACGTGTTCAGCAGGGTCAGGAGGTTCGTGTAGCGGATCCGCGCGTCGCTGGCCTTGCCGGTGTGCAGGAAGAACGAGCCCGCCTTCACGCCGCCGTGGCACCGGCTTGTGGCGCAGTTGCCGAGCAGCCACGAGTTGTGCACCCGGGTGCGGAACCGTGCGATCGATGCCGGATCCTCCTGCACCTCGATGTACCGGTACAGGTCGCGCGCGCGAAGATCGAAGAGCAGCCGCACGAGCCGGATCGCTGGTGCCGTGAAGAGGGCATTGCGCGCCTCGGTGGAGGCGGGCACCAAGTCGCTGGAGCCGTACCGGAGGATCAGTTGCCGGATGCCTTCGGGCTGCACCAGGATGCGCGGCGGGTCGCGGAAGTCGATCTCGTACACGCGGATGAGGTTGACGTCCTCCTCGGAGATCAGGTTGTCGGGAAGCATGTCCCGGCTGCTTGGCATGCCGCCGCGCGCGCGCGTTCCCTCGCCGGGATCCTGGGCGTCGGATCCGTCTTCGCTCGGTGGGGGCGGGGGCACGTCCGTCGCGTCCTTTGGTGCGGCTGCCCGGCGGCGTTCATCGTCGCGACGCTTGCGTTCCGCGACCGCCTTCTCCAGGGCGAGCCGCGCATTGAAGTCGCGGAGGAGTTCGCGGGCAGCCTCGCTGTCGGCCTCCGCCAGGAGCTCCTCAAGCTCCTTGATGCCCAAGTCCAGGCGTTCCTGCCCGGCCAGCCAGCGCGCGAGCGCCACGCGACGGCCATGCTCCTCCGGGAGGATGGAGGCCTTGATCCGTCGGTAGCGGGTTTCGAAGTCCATCTCCAGGACGACGCGGTACACCTGCTCGCGCGGCACGTTGCCCTTGATCGAGTCGGCGCGGAACTCCACCCCTTCAAAGGTGTCCTTCAGGATCTCGCCCCGGACGATCGACCCGTCGCGCATCTGGATCAGGCCGCGTTGGCCGGGCTGCGGACGGACCAGGTCGACGACGTCGAGCACCTGGCTTCGGTTGAAGGTCCGTCGCTCCCCGATCGGGGAGACCACCACCAGCTCGGTCTCGGTCTCCGACTCGACCGTGCCGCCGAACTCCTTCCAGCGATCGATGAACACCCACACCTGACGCGGCGGCGTGGCGGCAGCCGGCGGTGCAGTTGTCGTATCGGTGGGGGCTTTGGGAGTGGCGGGCTGATCCGATGGCGCGGCCGCCGGGCCGGTGGCCGGGGTCGGGGCCAGTGGGGCGACCGTCGGCGGCTCTGCCGGGCCAAGCGCGGCCAGGACCAAGGTCAGCAGGAAGGGCATCCCGGGCATTGTCGCACGGATCCTTCGGCCTTGCGGCCCAAGGGGTTCCCGGCCGTCACGGTGGCCGGAAACTACGCTCACATGCTCCACCACACCGCCTCGATCCCCGCAGGAGCACCGCATGAAGCTTGGAGTGATGTCCGCATTGTTCGCCGGCCGCCCGCTTGAGGAGGTCTGCGCCTCGATCGCCGACATCGGCCTCCGGGCGATCGAACTGCCCGTCGGGGCATGGCCCGGGAAGCCGTACTTCGATCCTCGCAAGGTGCTCGCGAGCCGCAAGGAGCAGGACCGCATCCGCGGCATCCTGCGCGCGCACGGGCTGGAGTGTTCGGCGCTGGCCGTCCACGGCAATCCGGTGCACCCCGAGCGCGGCATCGCCCGCGCCCATCACGACGACTTCACCACCGCGGTGCAACTGGCCCCGAAACTCGGCACCGACATCGTCATCACGTTCAGCGGCTGCCCCGGCGGTTCGCCGAAGGACCGGACGCCGAACTGGGTGACGTGCCCATGGCCCGGGGACTTCTTGGCGATCCTGGAGTACCAGTGGAGCAAGGTGTTGGTGCCGTATTGGTCCACCCAGGCGAAGCTCGCGCATCGCCACGGCGTGCGCGTGGCGTGGGAGCCGCACCCAGGCTTCACCGTCTACAACGGGGAGACGCTCCTGCGGCTCAGCGAGCTCGCGCAGCGCAAGGCCGGCGTAAAGGGCAGGCCGGTGCTCGGCGCAAACCTCGATCCGTCGCACCTCTTCTGGCAGGGGATGGATCCGGTGCTTGTCGCGCGGCAGCTCGGCGAGGCTGGGCTGATCTTCCACGTGCACGCCAAGGACACCGAGCTGGACCGCCACGAGGGACCACTCAACGGCTACCTCGACTGCAAGCCCTACACCGACGTGCGCCGGCGCGCGTGGAACTTCCGGACCTGCGGCTGGGGCCACGGCGCGGAGTTCTGGCGGCCCTTCGTCAGCATGCTCCGCCGCCACGGCTACGACCACGTGCTGTCGATCGAGCACGAGGACGCGCTCATGAGCGTCGACGAGGGACTCGAGCGTGCGGTCGCCTTCCTCCAAGAGTGCATCGTGGAGGAGAAGCCGCCGCAGGCCTGGTGGTGCTGACGGCCGCGCGCCTCAGTCCGGGAGCGCGGTGGTGGCCATGCCCTCTGGACGTGTGACCTCGACGGTCCACTCCACGGTGGCGGCCTTGGCGTCGCGGGCCCCGGCGGGGACCTTCAGGTCCCAACGCAGGATCCCCTGAGGCATTCGCGTCGCCACGTAGGCGGGGTCGGTGCTGAGGGCGGGTGCCACCGAGGCCAGCCGGACCTCGATGCGCTCGTTTCGGCTCGCGGGTCGGCGGTCGTAGACCTCGACGTCGATCGCGCGGCCGGTGCCGTTGTCGATGGTGATGCGGTCGTTCCACGTGGTGACGGTCGAGCCCCCGAACAGGCCGCTGGTGCCGGTCATCCGCGACACCACCTCGCGCCGCGCCTGCACCGCGCGATCGGGTCCGAAGTACACGCGGAACTCGCCGCCCGGCGCCACCGACGGGAGCGCGGCGTCGCCGATGAACTCCCCGCCCATGAAGACCTGCGCCGTGCCCGGGAGCAGCTGGAACGCGCTGGAGTTGACGAGCGTGCCTCGCAGGAAGACGGCGTCCGAGACCACGGGTGCCGCCACGTAGGCGAACCGCGCCTCCGGGGCGAAGTCCCCGATCCTCGTGCGCTGCTGCCGCGAGGCGTCGGAGCGCAGCGTGACGGGACGCGGCAGTTCGAACGTCACGGCCACACCGCCCGCGTTGACCGTGGCCGCGGCGGCCATCCGCTCGATCGCTTTTCCCGCTTCGGCGGATTCCGGGTCGGCGGCGGCGGCGGCCGGCGCGCCGAGCGCCGTGTCGGGCCTGGGGCGGGCGTCGATCGCCACGGCACCGGCGATCGGCGCGGCGGGTTCGGGCATCGGCACAACCACGTCGACGAACCACGGGTCGATGGCGGGCGGGCTCGAGGCCCGCGTCGGCTGGGCAGTCGAGAGGGAGAGCCGCACGCCGTCCCAGTCCTCGCCGGTGCGCTGCACGACCAGCGCGTCGTACTCCACCGTGACGGCGGATCGATCGCCGGTGGCCCGCACCGCGTACGACGGCGACCACGCTGCATCGCGCACCACGTACGTGAGCGCCAGCTCGACCGTGCATGCCTGCGCCACCCCGAGCATGACGACGCCAGCGCGTTCGGTGCGGTCGGCGCCGCCGCGCGCGGCGAAGTCCCGCTCGGCCACGGCCAGTTCGCGGGCGAGGCGTTCGCGTGTGGCGTCCATCTCGCGGCGTGTGCCGAGGATGCGTGCCTTCTCGGCACGGACGGCGGCCAGCTGCCGCTCGGCCGCCGACACGTCGATCGGGTCTGCGGTGCCCGACGCACCGTCGCCTGCGGTCGGGCGAATGCCGATCTTGCCGACCAGGGCATCGTGCGCGTCCAGCAGCGCGCGTTCCTCGGCGAGCCGATCGAGCGAACGCTTGAGGTCGCGGACGGCCGTGGCGAGCGCGATGCCTTCGGGAGAGCCGGCGAAGTCTCTTCGCGGCGTCGCCACGAACTCCAGGCCGAGCAGCTTGGCCGGGTCGCCGGTGCCGCCCACCATCGCCAGCGTGGCCTGGAGCGACGGCGCGAGCACAGCGCGGGGCAGGTCAACGACGGTGATCGCCCAGAGCCCGGGGCTGAGTTCCAGCCGCATGGTCCGCGTCACCGCGGCGCGGTCGGGATACAGGGTCACTGCCGTCACGGTGCCGCGCTCGGTGCGCGGCTGGACGGC
>JBJOIF010000059.1:0-5061 GCA_046047335.1 Planctomycetota bacterium
GCAGATGCCGCAGCTCGGCACGGGGCACGCCGTGGACATGGCGCGCCCGCTCGCGGAGTCGGGCGCGCTTGGAGACGACGTGCTGGTGCTGTGCGGCGATGGGCCGCTGATCCGCCCCGAAACGCTGCGGACGCTGCTGGCCACGCACCGCGAGTCCGGCGCCGCCGCCACGCTGGCCACCGCGGTGATCCCCGACCCACACGGCTACGGCCGCATCGAGCGCGACGCGGACGGCCGCTTCGCGCGCATCGTGGAGCAGAAGGACGCAACGCCTGCACAGTTGGCGCTGCGCGAGGTGAATCCCTCGTACTACTGCTTCCGCACCCGCGAACTGTTCGATGCGCTCCAGCGCGTCACCAACCAGAACGCCAGCGGCGAGTACTACATCACCGACGTCTTCGAACTGCTCCTGCGCAATGGCCACCGCGTGAGCGTGGTCGACGCGGTGCCGCCCGAGGATGTCCTGAGCGTCAACACCCCTGCGCAGCTCGCCGAGGTCTCCGCGATCCTCGCCGGCCGCGCCCCCAGCACGCACGGAGCCAACCGATGACGAGCACCGATCGGGAGCACCTCAAGATCTTCGCCGCGCGCAGCGGCCGCGAGCTTGCCCAGCGGATGTGCGAGCACGTGGAGATCCCGCTCGGCCAGGCCGAGACCGTGCAGTTCCCCGACGGCGAGCTGCTGGTGAAGCTGGCCGAGGACGTTCGCGGCCGCGACTGCTTCGTGGTGGGCAGCACCAGCGCACCCGTGAACGACAACCTCATGGAGCTCCTGGTGTGGATCGACTGCCTCCGCCGCGCCAGCGCCCGGCGGATCACCGCGGTGATCCCCTACTTCGGCTACGCGCGCCAGGACCGCAAGGACGAAGGCCGCGTGCCCATCACCGCCAAGCTGGTCGCCAACCTGATCACCGAGGCCGGATGCGACCGCGTGCTCTGCCTCGACCTGCACGCCGCGCAGATCCAGGGCTTCTTCGACATTCCCGTCGACCACCTCACGGCCGCCCCGGTGCTCGGCGAGCACTACAAGGCTCGCCGTGAGGAGCTGGGCGACTGCGTGGTGGTGAGCCCGGACGTCGGCAACGTGAAGGTTGCCAACATGTTCGCCAGCCTGCTCGGCTTTGACATGGCCATCATCGACAAGCGCCGCCAGAGCGGCACCAAGGTCATGGTGAAGAACCTGATCGGCGAGGTCCGCGGCCGCCGCGTGCTCATGTTCGACGACATGATCTCGACCGCCGGCACGGTGGCCGAGGCTGCGCGCGTGGTCATGGACGAAGGCGCCACCGGCTGCGAGTGCGCCTGCACGCACGCGGTGCTGGTGGGCCAGGCGTTCGCGCGTCTGGATTCGCCGGCGATCTCGCGCGTCACCATCACCGACACCATCCCCGGAGGCGAGCGCCTGCAGCCCCTCCAGCACAAGCTCACGGTGCTCTCGGTGGCACGCCTCCTCGGGGAGGCCGTCCACCGGATCCACCATGACCAGAGCGTCAGCGCCATGTTCCGCGAGGGCATCGGCGTGAAGCGCTGACCGTTCACGACACCCAAGGCTCCATCTACGAAAGGAGACATGAACATGTCCAAGGAGACCCCGGTACTGGTTGCGCAGAAGCGCGACAAGCTTGGCACGCGCTACTCGCGTCGCCTCCGCGCGGCAGGCCAGCTGCCCGCGAACGTCTACGGCCACGGCAGCGAGCCGATGGCGATCAGCCTTCCCGAGCACGAGACGCTCTACGCGCTCCGCAAGGGCGCGCACGTGCTGTCGATCCGCTTCGAGGGCGGCGAGACGGACACGGTCCTCGTGAAGGACCTGCAGTTCGGCTACCTCGGCGACAACGTGATCCACATGGACCTCGCGCGCGTCAACCTGGACGAGCTGGTGACGGTCAAGGTGCACATGAGCTTCTTCGGCACTCCCGAGGGCGCCAAGAAGCCGGGCGCCATCCTGGTGCACGAGATGGCCGAGATCGAGGTCAGCTGCAAGGTGCGCGACATCCCCGAGGACCTGCGCTTCGACCTGTCGTCCATGGGCGAGACGCTCACCGTGGCGGATCTCAAGCTGCCCGCGGGCATCAACGCGGCGTCCGATCCGCACGCGATCGTGTGCCGCATCGAGCAGGTGAAGGAAGAGGCCGCATCGGCCGAGGCAGCCACGCCGGAAGGCAAGGCGGCGCCCGAGGTCACCACGGCCAAGAAGGAGGAAGGCAACGCGAAGAAGTGACGGCGGCCCGATGACGGCCCCGGCCACCGGCCAGCGGACTTCCCATGAAGCTCATCGTCGGACTAGGAAACCCCGGACCCGAGTACGCCGGAACCCGCCACAACGTGGGTTTCGACGTGGTCGATCGCCTGGCAGCGCGCATCGCGCCCGGCCAGGCGCCGCGGTCCCGGTTCGGCGGGCTGGCCATCGAGGGCGACATCGGCGGGGAGAAGTGCCTCCTCCTGAAGCCGATGACCTTCATGAACCTCTCGGGCCGCTCGGTCCAGGAGGCAGTGGCCTTCTTCAAGCTCGAGGCATCGAAGGATCTCCTGGTGGTCGTCGACGACCTGGCCCTTCCCTGCGGCTCCATCCGGCTCCGGCCGGACGGTTCCAGCGGAGGGCACAACGGGCTCGCCGACATCGGCCTCCGGCTCGGCTCCAACTACTGGGCACGCCTGCGGATCGGGATCGACCCGCCGGGGCGCGTTCGGCAGTCGGACTACGTGCTTGGCAGGTTCTCCCCCGACCAGCGGCCGCTGGTCGATGCATCCCTCGCCGAGGCCGTGAACGCGGCCGAGGCATGGGCCGCCAAGGGGCTCCAGGACGCCATGAACCGCTTCAACACCACGGCCGCGCGCGGCGCGGCCATCGAAGGAAACAGCAAGGAAACCACATGAGCACTCTTGAAACCCGCATCGGGCGGTACGAGGCAATGTTCCTCTTCCCGCAGTCTGCATCGGCCGACATGAACTCGGCCATCGAGCACATCAACGAGGTCCTCTCCAAGGGCGAGGCCACCGTCCACAGCATGGTCAAGTGGGACGAGCGCCGGCTCGCCTACGACGTCCAGGGCAACAAGCGCGGCGTCTACTTCCTGTGCCGCTTCACGGCGGACACCCGCAAGGTCAAGGAGATCGAGCGCGACTGCCGGCTGAGCGAGAAGATGCTCCGCGCGATGATCGTCCGCAACGACGAACTCACCGACGAAGAGATGAAGAACGCCTCGGCGGCCCAGCGCACGATGGACGAGGCGCGGCTGCGCGACGAGTCCGCTCCGGCTCCGGACGCCTGACGTCCCGGGATCGACGGCAGCAAAAGACGATCACGGCCGCGTGCAGGCGTGGAGCACGCGGCCGGATCGTTTTTGGTCAGGGACGCTCCGGAGTCCGGAGTTCCGGGAGACGCGGCAGGTGAGGCAGAAAAGGGTGAGATCCTCGCCCGCCGCGTCCTCGGATGTCCCCCCATCTGTCAGAAGAGGCGTGATCCAATGGCAGGACGGATCATGAGGGATCGAACTTTTTTGGGAGGGCGGACCCCGGAGGGCCACAACGTCCGATTACCTCGGGTGCACCTCGCGGAAAAACTTCCCGTTGATGCAGGTGCTTCTCCCCAGCACGGCATACTGCACGGGTGATCGCAGGGGCCACGGCGCCCCGGAACGCAAGGACGCCACGGGTAGGTCGGTGCGCAACACTGCATCCGAACACGCCCCGAACAACGAAGGAGGCCAACCATGGCCAATCTGAACAAGGTGATGCTGATCGGCAACCTGACCCGCGACCCAGACCTCAAGTACACGCCCGGGAATCAAGCGGTCTGCGAGATCGGCTTGGCGGTGAACCGCAAGTACCGCACCAAGGACAACGAGGAGCGCGAGGAAGTCACGTTCATCGACTGCGAGGCCTGGGGCAAGGCCGCAGAGCTCATCAAGCAGTACATGACGAAGGGCCGCCCGATCTTCATCGAGGGCCGCCTGAAGCTCGACACCTGGGAGGACAAGAACGGCGGTGGCAAGCGCACCAAGATGCGCGTGGTCGTCGAGGAGTTCCAGTTCCTCGGGGGCGGAGGCCAAGGTGGCGCCGGCGGCGGCGAGCGGTACACGTCGGACGATGCGGGGGCCACCCGAGGCCGTCGCGCACCGGCATCCGCTGGCGCGCGAAGTTCGGCTCCCCACCAAGACGTGCCGGAAGAGGACATCCCGTTCTGAACCCGCGCTGCCCGCCGTGGGCGGTATGACCGATAGCCCGACTCACCCCCCGCGGGGCCGGCCAACCCGCCGGCCTCGCGGTGCTTGCGGGACCGGGCACTTCATGGGACACTGCGTGGCTCGCCTCCACGGCCCCATGCGGGTGCCGTGCCTCCACGGTTGGGCCTCGAGGCGGCCCTAACTTGACGCGGGCGTCGCCCGCGAAAGGACAGCGTCATGGCACTTCGCAAGGTCGAGCTCCTGCTCAACCGCACCATCGAGAACCTGGGCCTGGTCGGGGACGTCGTGAAGGTGAAGCCCGGCTTCGCCCGCAACTACCTGCTCCCGCACGGCTTCGCCGAGGCCCCGACCGCCGAAAAGATCGAGGCACTGAAGGACCTCCGCGCCCAGGCTCAGGCCGAACTCGCCAAGGTGCGCGCCGCGCGTCAGGCGCTGAACGAGCGCCTCGAGGGTGTGTCGATCAAGCTGATCCGCAGCGTCAACGACCAGGGCGTCCTGTACGGCGCCGTGACCCAGCGCGACATCTCCGACCAGTTGGTCGCCGATGGCTTCCCGGTGGACTTCCGGGCCGTGCGCCTGCAGAACCCGATCCGCCGCATCGGCAGCTACGCATGCCTGATCCAGCTCGATCGTGACCTGAAGACCGAGATCGGCATCGAGGTGCTCCCGGATCGGACGCTCGAGTCGATGACCACCTCCGAGCCGGAGGCCCCCGCGGCCGAAGGTGCCGACGAGACCGACTCGGCCCAGTCCGCCAAGGGCAAGGCCCCCACGGACTGAACCGGAGGACCCGGCCGGGCGCCCTGCCGTCCGGCCGACCCTGGAATTTGTCCCTCCGACGCGCCGTCCATCCGGGCGGCGCGTTATCTTTCCCA
>JBJOIF010000060.1:0-5834 GCA_046047335.1 Planctomycetota bacterium
GGCCGCCGCCGCCGCTCGGGCCGTCCACGACGAGCATCCGCACGGCGGGGCACGCGTCCCAGCGCCGGACGTCGGCCTCGGAGAACGGGATCCCGCGCAGCACGCCCATCCCCATGCGGTCTGCGACGCGCGCGCACGCGTCCTCGGTCTCGTCGCCGTGCAGCTGCACCGTGCCGCGCCACCAGGAGAGCAGCTCGTCCCGTCCCTCGGCACCCGCCAGCAGCGCCACAGGTTCCACTCCGGGTGCAAGGGCGGCCAAGATCGACTCGGCCGTCGAGCGGTCGATCGCGCGCGGCGACTGCCGCGCGAAGACCAGCCCGACCATCGCGGCGCCAGCATCGGCGGCGGCGATGGCGTGCTCGGGGCGCGTGACCCCGCAGATCTTGACGAAGGTGGCGGCGCCCGCCCCGGCGCTGGCGTGCGCGTCGGTCACGGTGCCCCCGCCGCCTCGCGCCGGAGGTCATCGACCAGTCCCCGCAGCGATTCCGGGACGTGCGCGCCGATCGAGGCGAGCACCGCGCCAGCGCTGGCCGGGTCGGGCGCCTTGCGCACCACGATCACCGCCAGCATCACGCGCGCCTCATCCGCCGCGGCCGACTCGGGAGCGGTGCCGATCGCGCGCTCCAGGCGTCCGCGCGCCTCGGTGAATCGTCCGGCGGCGAAGGCCCCGCCGGCCTGGTCGAGCAGGGCGCGTGCGGCGCGCTCGGCGGCGGCCGGACTGAGGGCGGCCGGGGCCGGGGCCGGGGCCGGGGTTGAGGCGTCGACGCGTGGACCCGTGGCGGTGGCCGCGGCCGCGGCCGCGCGCATCTCGCGCCGGCGGCGCCACTGGCGCATCAAGAAGAACAGGTCCATGTCGGTGCGCGCCAGCACCCCGGTCCCCAAGAGCGCCATCGCCACGGTGAACCCGAACGCGGTGCCGCCCAGGTGCGCCGCATGGCCGATCCCGCCCCGGCCGGCGCCGAACGCCCCGAGGACGTCGAGCAAGAAGTACAGCCCCACCAGGAGCAGCGCCGGGATCGGCACCAGCGAGAGGAACAGGAACACCACCACGCGCGCGCGTGGAAACAGCACGATGAAGGCGCCAGTGACGGCGCTGACGGCGCCGCTTGCACCGATCACCGGTCCAGGCGACACCAGCAGTTGGATCCCGACGGCGACCATGCCCCCGGTCAGGTACAGCGCCAGGAAGCCCGCGTGGCCCAGGCGCGACTCCACGGCGCTCCCGAAGACCCATAGGAAGATCATGTTGCCCGCCAGGTGCCACAGGCTCCCCGGGTCGTGCATGAACATGGTGGTGATCGGCTGCCAGGGCTCGAAGGCGGCGCGACTTGCGCCGAACCGCATGACCAGCGCCATCGCCTCCTCGGGGTCTCCCTTGGCCGCGGCCAGGGCCGCCAGGTGCGCCACCACGGTCACCAGCACCAGTGCGCGGGTGACCACGGGGCTCCGGCGGGCGTCCTGGTCGGTGGCGATCGGGATCACGGGTTCATGCATAGACTAGGCGATCCCCGCCCGCATGACCCCACGAGAAGGACCCGCACGATGACCGCTGCCCCCGTGTTCGACAAGGGACTCGCCAACACCATCGCCGCCGAGACGCAGTGCTCGTTCATCGACGGAGCCAAGGGCGTCCTGGAGTACGTGGGGTACGACATCGATTCGCTGGCCCGAAACGCCTCGTTCGAGGAAACGGTGTTCCTGCTCTGGAACCGGCGCCTGCCCACCCGCGCCGAGCTCGCCGAGCTGCAGCGCGAGATCCGCGCCGAGTACGACCTCCCCGAGGCGGTGTGGGAGTCGATCCGCGCCGTGCCGCGCACCGCGCATCCGATGCACATGCTGCGGACGCTCGTGTCGTCGCTCGCGCTCCATGATCCGGAGGCGGACGACGGGAGCGTCGAGGCCAATCGCCGCAAGTCCATCCGGATGCTCGCCAAGACGCCGACCATCGTGGCCAACTTCGACCGCCACCGCAAGGGCAAGCCCTTCGTGCGGCCCGACGCGTCGCTCGGCCTGGCCGGCAACTTCCTCCTCATGCTCAACGGTGCGCGCCCGACGGCCGCCGTGGAACGCGCGCTCGACGTGTGCCTGGTGCTCCACGCCGACCACGGGTTGAACGCCTCGACCTTTGCTGCGCGTGTCACCATCAGCACCCTGAGCGACATGTACAGCGCCATCACCACGGCGATCGGCACCCTCAAGGGACCGCTGCACGGCGGCGCCAACGAGGAGGTGATGCACATGCTCCACGAGATCGGCTCGATCGACCGGGTGGACGACTACATCGCGGGGCGGCTCGCCCGCAAGGACCGGATCATGGGATTCGGGCACCGCGTCTACAAGGCGTACGACCCGCGCGCGGGCTACCTCAAGACGTTCGCGAAGCAGATCGCCGCCGACACCGGCAACCAGCGCCTCTACGAGATGTCCACGCGGATCGAGGAAGTGATGCGCGAGGCGGTCGCGGCCAAGGGCATTTACCCGAACGTCGACTTCTACAGCGCGACCACCTACCACTCGATCGGCATCGACCTCGACCTGTTCACCTGCATGTTCGCGATCAGCCGCATCAGCGGGTGGACCGCGCACTGCATGGAGCAGCTCGAGACCAATCGACTCATCCGGCCGATGGCCGAGTACACCGGTCCGCACGGGCTGGAGTGGGTGGCGATCGGCGACCGGCGCTGAGCGGGCAACGGCTCAGACGTCCAGCAGCTCGCCGTCGCGCAGCAGCCGGATGTCGGTGTCCGCCGGGTCAAAGTCATCCGTGGCGTGGACCAGCGCCATGCGGGCCCGGAGCTCATCGGGCAGGGCGTTCAGGTACGCCACCGGCGTGTGCGCCGGGGCCGGGCTGGTTTCGTGGACCACGCGGTCGGCCTGCGACAGCCACTCCACGTGGTCGGGATCCCACGCGGTGTCGCCGCTCCAGCCGAGCGTCCTCGATCCGTCCGAGATCAGGAAGCCGCAGCAGGGGATCGTGTGGCGCCCCATGCGGTGGCGGACCGCCAAGCCAGCGATCTCGGCCGTCCCCCCGGTGGGCAGCAGGTGCAGGTCGAAGTAGTCCGCGAGGGACGCGGTGCCGCCCTGGTCCATGGCCGGGGCAAGCCGTTCCCACAGCCGGTTGGCCACCGGCACGGTCGTGTGGAGGCGCGGGATCGGCCGTCCGGTGGCGCGGGCTTCCAGCCAGCGCAGGAAGCCGATCGCCTCCAGCCCGTTGACGTGATCCCCGTGCAGGTGCGTGAGCAGGATGTCGTCGATCGTCAGGGGGCCAACGTCGATGCCGGTGGAACGGCTCGCGGCCTCCATGGCGCGCAGCACGGCGTCGGGAGCATCGATCAGGACCTGGCCGCGTGGCCCGATCACCACCGCCGATGACCCGAAGTTGCGCTTCGAGAACGCATCGCCGGTGCCGAGGACGACCACCTTCATGCGGCAGAGCCTACCGCCTGACGTGGCGACCGGTGCGCGGGCGTCATTCGTTCGGACCCGGACGGGAGGTGGGCACTGCTTTGGATGGCCCGGTAGCCTTTCTTCCATGACCCGGTCAGGCCGGTCGCCCTGGCATCGGATTCCCATCGCCATCGCCGCCCACGCCGTTGGCGTCGGTGCGGCGTCCGCGCAGACGCCGGGTCAGCTGGCCGCGTCGATGCGGCCGATGAACGACCCGGCCACCGAGCTCCAGACGCTCTACAACGTCCAGGACGCCGAGTTCCGGCAGGCGTACTTCTCCAACACGCCCATCGCCGAGCGCCTGTTGCTCGACTACGGCGGCTACTTCCGGTACGGCTTCAGCGCCATCGACGACGCGCAGAGCCGGTCGCAGCTGCTGAACACCTACGACCTGCGGCTCTACGGGCGCGTCGAACTGGACGGATGGATCCGTGCGTTCGGCCGACTGCGCTTCCAGTACAACGACTGGAACACGATCGGCGACTTCGCGCCCAGCGGCGAGGGTTGGCAGGTGCCGATCGGTGAGCTGTATTGGGCCGAGTTCGACCTGGGCAACTGGATGGCCTCGCAGGACGGTCTGGCGCGCAGCTGGTCGGCGCGGGCGAGGGCCGGGAGACAATTCATCTTCTGGGGCTCGGGCCTCACGCTCGCCAACTACATGTACGCGGCCACCGCGGACGCCACCTTCGGCGCCCTCGGCTTCTCCGGGATGGTCGGCCTGACCGCGGGGAACGACACCGTCGACTGGGACACCTCGCGCCCGGGCTACGACAGCGACACCGCGCGCCTGTTCCTCGGCGGTAAGGTGGACGTGCGCATCGGCGAGCATGCGCCGTACTTCTTCTACCTCGCGCAGTTCGACCAGAACTCCGGTCAGACCGCGGTGCTGCCCCCCGGCGTGCCACCCGCATTCCAGGTGGAGACGCGCTTCAACTACGAAAGCCAGTACTGGGGCGTGGGCTCCAACGGTGCGCTCGGCCCGGACATTCTGTATCGCGTCGAGTTCGCGCTTGAGACCGGCAGCACGCTCTCCGACCCGATCAAGCACGATGCATCGCTGCCGCCCGACCAGCTCGGCCGACCACAGGAGACGGTGCCTATCCTGGCGCAAGCGGGGCTGGCCGGACTGACGTGGCTGGCACGCGACCGGGGCGACACCCGTCTTGACCTGCAGTTGCTCGCAGGGTCCGGGTCGCGGTACCGACTCGATTCCGGCAACACCTACGGCGGCATCGATCCGGGCCGCACCGACACGTCGTTCAACTCGCTTGGTTACGTCAACACTGGCCTGGTGTTTGCGCCCGATCCCGCCAATCTGCTGATCCCGTCGATCTCGCTCTCGGGCAGCCCGTTCAAGGGGAACGAGTTCCTGGGGGACACGCGCATCAGCGCCACGGCCTTCATGTACGTGCGATGGGACTCGCTGGCGCCGATCTCGGTGCCCACCAACCTGGGCGGATCCAACTTGGTCGGCAGCGAGTTCGACGTCAACGTCGACTGGCGCATCTTCAGCGACCTGAACATGAGCGCCCGTTACGGCGTGTTCGTCCCCAACCAGGAGGTGTTCAGCGACACCGAGGACGAACCGAGGCAATTCTTCTACGTCGGAGTGACCTATGCGTTCTGATGCCCCCATCGCCGGTCGGCACGTGGTCGTCGCGGCAAGCGCCGTGGTCGCGTTGGTCGCCGCAATCGGCTGCGAGCGCGCCCGCGTGGAGGACAGCGCCGTGGACAAGTTCCCGCGGTCGGCCGAGGAGATGGACTTCCTGGATGCGCTCAACCAGCAGACGGTGGTGACGAACGACGATGCGCTGCACGCGCTGATCGCCTTCGCCGACGGCGCGGACCTGAGCTCGACCTATGCGGGCCGGGTGGAGGTGGCGAAGCGCAAGCAGTGGATCGATGCGTCCTGGGACCGCCCCGGTGACGAGAGCGCGCAGGTGGGATGGATGGCCGTGGCGGGCGTGCGGATCCTCGACGTGAAGGGCGGGCTGTCGCTGCGGCTGCTCGGCCCGACGCCGCGGTACGCCACCAAGGAACTGGTCTTCATGGACATCCTCCCCTTGCGCACGGAGAACCAGTCGCTCTCGGGACGGGAGTTCGTCGACTACGTCAACCGGTTGGGGCGGGTCCAGCGCTCCGGGAGGGCGATCGCGCTGCGGGAGCAGCAGGAAGGGCAGGCTGGTGTGGGGGTGATTCCCGCGGGAAGCCCCAACCAGTTGATCGACCAGAGCTCGGTGGAGTTCGGCTTGCCGTCCACGGCGTTCACCACACCCAACGCTCCGGCTCCCCAGCCGATCGCGCTGCCGTGAGCGGAGGGCTGATCGGGTGGCAACTCTTGGTCCCGAAACCACTTGCGTCTGACCGAGTCCGGATATCATTTCTCA
>JBJOIF010000061.1:0-7824 GCA_046047335.1 Planctomycetota bacterium
AAGGTGGTGATCGACAACGTGCTCGGCGGCCAACCGCTCGAGGGCGCGTGGCAGCGACTGCTCGGGCCGCTGGCCGACACCCGCAGCGGCCTGCTGGGATGGCTGGCGGTGGCCGTCGTCACCGTCAGCGCCACGGCGGTGCTCGTGGGGATCGTCGGCCGCTATCAAGCGACGCGCACGGTCAAGGTGCTGCAGACGGCGATGCGCCGCCGTGCCTTCGACCACGCCATGCGCCTGCCGCTGCACCGCGTGCAGGGGCTGCGCGCGGGCGGCGTGGGCGCGATCATTCGGGAGGACGCGGGCGGCCTGGCGGAACTGGTCTTTGCCCTGCTCTACAACCCGTTCCGCGCGGTGATCCAACTGGCCGGCATCTTGGCGATCCTGGCCATCACCGACTGGAGGCTCCTGCTGGGTGCGCTGTTGCTGTTCCCGGCGGTGATGCTGACGCACTCGACGTGGATCGGACGGCTGCGTCCGTTGTTCCGCGACGTCCGGCAGCAGGTGGCCGAGGTGGACGCCACGGCCACCGAGGCGTTCGGCGGAGTGCGGGTGGTGCGCGGGTTCGCGCGCACCCGCTTCGAGGGCATCCGGCACGGCACCTCGCTCGACCTGCTCGCGCGTCAGGAGATCCTCACCTGGTGGTGGAGCCGCGTGGTGGAAGTCGCGTGGCAACTGCTCATCCCGGTGGCATCGGCCGCCCTGCTCTGGTTCGGCGGATCGCAGGTGCTGGCTGGGCGGATCACGGCGGGTGAGCTGATCATGTTCCTCACCTACCTGGTGATGCTGCTGGCGCCGCTGGAGAGCCTCGCGCAGAGCGCGACCGGCCTGCAGACGCACCTTGCCGGACTGGATCGCACGCTTGACTTCCTCGCCGAGCCTGCGGAGATGCCCGACCGACCGGGCGCCGTGCGCGTCACCCGCGAGTCCACCCCCGGCGCCATCGAGGTGCGCGACCTCCACTACCGCTACCCCGGCCGCGACCGCGACGTGCTCGCGGGGGTGTCCTTCGCCACGCAGCCCGGCGAGATGACGGCGCTCGTCGGCGCCAGCGGCGCGGGCAAGACGACGCTCTGCAACCTCGTGGCCCGGTTCTTCGACCCCGACGCCGGCCAGGTGCTCCTGGATGGCCGCGACCTGCGCGACGTCGAACTCGCCTCCTACCGCAAGCTCCTTGGGATCGTCGAGCAGGACGTGTTCCTCTTCGACGGCACGGTGGCGGACAACATCCGCTATGCCGATCCCTCGGCCAGCGATGAACGGGTGCGCTGGGCCGCGCGCGCCGCGCACGCCGATGCGTTCATTGAGGCCATGCCGCAGGGCTACGCCACGGCGATCGGCGAACGCGGCGTCCGGCTCTCGGGCGGCCAGCGCCAGCGCATCGCCATCGCCCGCGCCCTGCTGGCGGATCCGCGCATCCTCATCCTCGATGAGGCGACCTCGAACCTCGACACGGAGAGCGAGCGCGCAATCCAGGAGGCGCTGGCCACGCTGATGCAGGGCCGCACGAGCTTCGTGATCGCGCACCGTCTGAGCACCATCATGCACGCGGACCGGATCGTGGTCCTCGAGAATGGCCGCGTCGCCGAGGTCGGCACGCACGCCGAGCTCATGGAGCGGAGCGGCCCGTACCGGCAGATGGTGCTCGTGCAGACGGCGCCGCCGCCGGAGCGGGCCCCGCGGTCCGCCCCTTCCACGCCCGTTGGCCGGTGAGGTGCAGCCACCAGCTGCGCCACTGGATCGCGACCAGGAGGAGCACGGTCACCGGATGGAGCGCCACGGCCTCCCACGGCTGCCGGAACCGCACGGCGAGGATCGACCGCTGCACCAGCTGGGCCGCGATCGCCCAGCCCGCCAGCACGATCGGTCCGGTCCCGGCGCTGCCGTGCCACAGCGCGACCGGCAGCCAGACCCACGGCCACAGGATGCCGCCGACCTCCAGCACCAGGAACACCAGGAACACGAGCGGCGATCCCAGGCCCTCGTAGGCGTTCTTCGTGAACCCCCGCCAAGTCTCGGCGGCCGAGCTGTACATGCGGCAGCGCACGGCATCGCTGCCGTCGTACAGGTCGGTGTGGTACCCGGCGCGCCGCACGTTGCGCGGGAGCCGGATGCCGTCGTGCATGCTGTCGCGGAACGCCGCATGGCCACCCGCGGCAAGCCACGCGTCGCGGCGCACCAGCAGGAACTGCCCGCAGCCGGCGCTGGTCGCCGGGTCGTTGGTCGTGCGCATCCGCGGCATGGGCAGCCAGCTGAACAGCATCCAGTGGATCATCGGCACCACCAGACGCTCGACCAGGGTGCCGGTCTCTTCCTGCGGCACCGTGCTCAGGAGCGCGGCATCCAGCCGCCGCGCCTCGTCCAGCGCGCGCGCCAGGCCATCCGGCCGCAGTCGCACGTCGGCATCAGTGAACAGCATCCACTCGCCGGTCGCGGCCTGGCCCATGCGTTCGCAGCCCCACTGCTTGCCGTTCCACCCCTCGGGCAGCGGTTGGGTGGGAACGGCCCGGACGCGCGGGTCGCGTGCCCGCCACTCCTCGAGGATCCGGGGCGTGGCGTCGGTGCTCTGGTCGTCGTAGCAGAGCACCTCGACGGCCACGTGGGGACCGTCGTTCGACAGCGCGTCGGCGACCGCCTGCGCGATGTTCCGCTCCTCGTTGCGGGCCGGAATGCACACCGAGACCGTGGTGGGCCGATCGGAGCACGGGAGCTCGGACAGCGGTCGGGCCCGTCGGTAGATGCCGAGGTTGACCACCGTCATCGTGAGCGCCACCGAGCTGATCAACGCCGGGAACGCGGGCGACCACTCCCACACGACGGCACCGAGGCCAAACGTGCTCACGGGCGCACCCCTTCCGGACGCCGGTGCGAGACGCCGATCGAGGTTCGCCGGCCCGAAAGCCGCAGCACCGCGTCGTACACGGGATGGATGCGGCCCTCGCCGCCGCCGCAGATCGCCTCGAACGCCGACGCGTCGCGCGCCGACGTTGCCTCGGCGAGCGCCCGGGCATTGGCGTCCATCGCGGACTCGAACGCGCGCTGCCAGTCCGCCACGGCCGGGGCCGAACGGGTGTCCGGCCCGGCCACCTCGACCGCCCGCATGAAGCACTCCGGCCGCTGGTCGGTCCAGAACCCGTACTCGATCGCCACCGCGCAGATGCGCATACCGGGCAACCGCGAGGCCAGCAGCGCCGCCCCGGGTCGGATCCGGACCGGCAGCCGCGGGTCCACGAAGCGGCCCTGGGGAGTCATCATCACGAGCGTGCGGGGCGACGCCCGGAGCAGTCCCTCGACGTGGCGCACGAACGGCCGCAACCCCGTGGCGTCATCGGGATCGACGCCGAACATCCCCAGCTTGCGGAAGAACCGGAAGTTCTCGAGCTGCGTGCGATCGATCGGCGATGCGATCGGCCGATCCCTGAACCATCGGTCGTGGACGTAGAGGCCGACGAGTGGATCCCACCACGACGCGTGGTTCGAGACCAGCAGCACCGGACCCGGGGAGGCCGCCGCGCGCGCCAGCACCTCCGCACCACCGCGCACCATGCGAACCGCGTGGAACCGACGCCGCACGAAGCGGCGCAGCCACCACGCGAACGCCCGGCGGAACCCGGGCCGGAAGTCGCCAGGGATCAGTTCGCCGCCACGGTCGGGCACGCGCTCCGTCCCTTCACGAGGCGCGAGCCGGTGTCCGTCCCGAATCCGGGACGTCCATGCGGGGTCCGTGCGATCCCGAAGTCCTCGCACGCGGCGTCGGCCGCGGTGACGCCGCTCATCAGGACCATGGGCACGCCCGGTCCCGGGTTGGCGCTCCCGCCGGCCAGGTACAGGTTCCGGTAGATGCGGCTGCGGTTGCGAGGCTTGAAGCCCCCCTTCAGCCGGCCATGGCTCGCGAGGCCGTAGATGGCGCCGCCCTCGGCGTTGTACCAGCGCTCGATGCCCTGCGGCGTCAGGTGACGCTCCACGACGATGTGCTCTTCGAGGTCGGGCATGCCCATGCGCTTGAGCTTCTCGATCACGACCGGGCGGTACTGCTCCATCAATCCGCCGGGACCTTCCCACCGCTGGCCAGGGCGCAGGTACGGCGTATGGATCAGCGCGTAGAACGCCTCGCACCCCGGAGGCGCCTGCGATGGATCGGTCCGGCTGGGCACGCAGAGGTAGATCGATGGATCCCGGGCCGGGATGCCCTGGCGGTAGATGTCGTCGAACTCATGCTCACTGTCCTTGGAGAACAGGAAGCAGTGGTGCAGCAGGTGGTCGTACTGCCGGTCGAGGCCGAGATACAGCACCACGCCGCTGCACGCGGGCACCCAGTTGCCGGCGATGCGCCGCTGTTCGGCCATCCCGGCACCGGAGCCGTCGAGGTCGCGGTAGGTCCGCTGCACGTCGCAGTTGGAGACCACCATGTCCGCTTCCAGCACGCGCCCGTCCTCGAGTTCGACGCCGCGCACCCGTGCCCCGTCGCCGAGGAGGCGCCGGACGCCGACGCCCGTGAGCAGCTCGGCGCGCTCCTCGCGCAGGATCCGCTCGAGGGCGCGCGCCACCATGCGCGTCCCGCCCATCGAGTACCAGCAGCCCTGATCGACCTGGGCGGCGGCGATGAGCGTGAGGATGGCCGGCGACAGGAACGGGCTCGACCCCACGTACTGCAGGAAGTGCTCCGCCAACTGCCGGGCGTGCGGCTCGTGCAGGTGCTTCTCGATGGTCGCACCCACGGTCGAATGCAGGCGCATCGCCAGCACGTCCGCGAGCAGCCCCGGATCCCCCGCCGGCGGACGCCGCATCAGGTCGCCGATCCCGCCGAGGTCCTTGAAGAAGAACACCTTGTCGCTCAGGCGCAGCATCCTCCGGCTGTACGACACGAGGTCGACCCAGCCCCGCCCCGCACCGGTCCCGGGGAAACGACGGTCGAGGTCCGCCGCCATGTCCTCGGGGCGCTCCAGCAGATCGAGCACCGCGCCGTCCTCGTACATGCAGCGCCACTGCGGATCCAGCCGCACGAGGTCAAGGTAGTCCGAGACTTGGCGCCCGGTGCGCTGAATGATGCCGCGCACGACGTTGGGCATGGTGAGGATCGTCGGGCCCATGTCGAACTTGAAGCCCTTCTCGGTCAGCACGTTCATCTTGCCGCCGAGGTGCTGGTTTCGCTCGACGACGGTGACGCGGACGCCGCGCCCGGCGAGTTCGGTGGCGGCGGCGAGGCCGGCAAGGCCTCCTCCGATGACGATGGCGGTGGGGGTGGTGGTCATGTTGGTTGGGGGATGGAAGCGGTGAGGCGCGGCTGGGCGCGGCCACCGAAGGCCAGGCGCCGGAGCCAGCGCTTGCCGGTCGGCGCGGGTTCGTCGAGTGGGGTGCGGATGGTCGTGGAGGTGATCGAGCAGGCCACCTCTCGCGTGAGCGCGAGCAGTCCCGCGGCGCCGCGGCTCGCCCCCCAGCCGCTCAGGCCGCGCCCCTCGATCGAGACTCCGGGGTGGCCGGTCGGCAGAATGCAGTCGTTGAACGTCACGACGCCCGAGCCAAGCGCGGCGACGAAGCCCGGATCGGCTGCGAGTTCCGCCGCCCGGCGCGAGAACACCGACGTCGCCAAGTGCTGCCCGGCCTCTCGGTGTGCCGCCAGCGCGTCGGCGATGCCGTCCACCGGCAGCACCGCGAGCACCGGACCAAAGTGGTCGCCGGCAGCCAGGCGCGAGCGACGCGGGCAGTTGGCCACCGCCGCCGGCCGCATCCGGTCGCCGTGCGGCGGGTCGATGGTGCCGCACAGGCTGGCTCCGCCGGCGCGAACCGCCTCCTCCACCAACGCCACGCAGTGCAGCGCCATCGCGGGATCGGCCAGGCGAACCTCCGGTGCCGCCGCAACGCGCGGCCGTAGTTCGTCGAGGAACGGGGCGATCACCGCGCGATCGACCAGCACGCGCCGGGGCGCCATGCACGTCTGCCCCGCGTTCATGGTCACCGCGTGCCAGACGGAGCGCGCGGCCAGCGCCGGGTCCGCATCGTCCAAGACGATCGCGCTGTCGCGGCCCGACAGCTCGAGCGTAGATGGCGTCAGGGTGCGGGCGCACGCCGCCGCGATCTCGCGTCCGACGGTCGTGGACCCGGTGAACACCACCCAGTCGAAGCGCTCGCGCTCGAGGAGGTCGCGGCCCGCCTCGCGCGTGGCTGGCGCCACGGCGATCATCGAGCGGTCCATCCCCGCGGCATCCAGCGCCCGCACGGCCAGGTCCATGAGCAGCGCCTGCGACCGGGCCGCCCGCTCGCTTGGCTTCACGACCACGCGGTTTCCGGCGGCGATGGCCTGCACCAGCTGCACGCCGAGCAACTGCAGCGGATAGTTCCACGTGGCGATGATCAGAACCCGGCCCACCGGAACCCGGTGCCCGACGTGGCGCTGGCCGAGCAGCCACCACGGTGCCCCGCCGATTCGGCGCGGGCCGAGGATCGTGGGCGCATTCGCGCGGTGCCAACGCATGCTCGCCACCAGCGGCATGATGTCCTGGGTCACGGTTTCCCACGATCCCTTGCCGATGTCGGCCGCGACGGCATCCGTGAGGGCTGCCTCGGCATCCACCACCGCGCGCTCGAAGGTGGCGATCCACGCGATGCGCCGCTCGATGGGCGTCACGAGAGGCCAAGGTCGGGTGTCGATCGTGTCGGCGGCAGGCATGAGTCGGGCGCGATCGGGCCGATCGTCCTTCGACGCCGGGCCGCGCGCGGATTCGGACCTCCGGGTCCGGGATCGGCCGCGCGCCGATATCTTCCCCGAATCCACGCCCGCTTGGGGGGCGAAATCCCGGAGAACATGGTGACGCAACGCTTGCCCTCGACCGCCCGTCCAGACGCGTGGAACGGTTCCGCCGACCGCCCCGCACCGAACGGCCATGGCGGCACGCGCAGCGTGGCCATCATCGGCGCCGGCCCAGGGGGCTTGGCCACGGCCATGCTGCTTGCCCACGCGGGCTTGCGCGTCACCGTCTACGAGGCGCACGACGCCGTGGGTGGACGCACGCGGCGCCTCGAGGTCGGTCCATACCGCTTCGACTGCGGCCCGACGTTCTTCATGATGCCCTACGTCCTGGAGGAGATCTTCGCGGCCACGGGTCGCCGACTCTCGGACTGGGCCGAGCTGCGGCGCCTGGACCCGATGTACCGGCTGCTGATCGGACAGCCCTCGGGCAGCCCGCTCGTGATCGACACCACGCAGGACATCGCCCGCATGGCTCGGCAGCTGGCGGCGATCGAGCCGTCCGACGGCCCGGCCTTCGAGCGGTTCATCCGGGACAACCGCCGCAAGCTCGAGGTGATGACTCCGCTGCTTCGCCGCCCGATCCGGGGGCTCCGCGACCTGATGACGATGGACGCCATGCGCGCGGGCCCGGCCCTGCGTCCATGGCAGTCGCTGTACGACCACCTCAAGGGCTACTTTCGCCACGAGGGCGTGCGCCTGGCGATGAGCTTCCAGAGCAAGTACCTCGGCATGAGCCCGTTCGAGTGCCCCGAGCTCTTCTCGATCCTGCCCTTCATCGAGTACGAGTACGGGATCTGGCACCCGATCGGCGGCTGCAACGCCCTCATGAAGGCGATGGCCGACGCGGCCACGGACCTCGGCGCGGACATCCGCTGCGGCCAGCCCGTGGAGCAGGTGCTGTTCCGGGATCGACGCGCGTGCGGAGTGCGGGTGGGCGGCCAGGAGTTCGCCCACGACCACGTGGTCGTCAATGCGGACGCCAGCTGGGCCCTGAGGAACCTGGTGCCCGAGGGCCTTCGCCCGCGCGGGCTGCGCGACCGCGACCTCGACGCCAAGCGCTACAGCTGCAGCACGTTCAT
>JBJOIF010000062.1:0-5419 GCA_046047335.1 Planctomycetota bacterium
CTGGGCAGCGCCGACGGCCGGTTCCGCATGAACGTCGGCGGGTTCACGCAGGCGCGCTTCATCTGGAGCTCGATCAAGGTTGGTCCCGGGTTCTCGAACACCGACTACGTGTTCGACCGCCAGGAGAACCGCTACGGGTTCGACGTCCCGCAGGTGCAGCTCTGGGCGGACGGGCACATCTTCAGCCGCGACTTCACGTACATGGTGAAGGCGCGCTTCTACCAGCAGTTCGAGACCGAGCTGAACAAGGGCAACGGGGTGAACAACCCGATCCCCGGCGCCGCGGAGTACTCGGCATTCGAGCTGATGGACGCCTGGGCACGGATCCACCTGGACGACAACTGGTCGGTGCGCGCCGGGCAGTTCCGGTCGCCGTATTCGCGCGGGTTCCTGGTGATGGAGCAGTACCAGATGACCGCGTCGCGGTCGGTGGTCGACTACCACTACGCGCTGGGCTACACGCAGGGCCTGGAGTTCGAGTACGCCAACGACGAGTTCCGGGGCCGCATGTCCGTGAACAACGGCGGTGCGGACAACCTGCTCGGCGACGCCAATGCCGCCTACGGCGCCAACGGCTTCAAGATCTACCCAACCGGCAGCTACGGCACGCAGAACGCGCCCTTCTGGGCGCAGACCACCGCCATGAGCTTCACCGGCCGGTTCGACTGGAAGCCTGCGGGGAGTTGGGACCAGTTCCGCAGTTACACCAGCCCGGCCACCGAGGAGTTCGGCCTGCTGATGGGCCTTGGTCTGCACTACCAGCAGTCGTTCGCCTACCAGCCCAACAACGGCACGCCGTTCCTGACCGACCCCACCAACACCTGGTTTGCCACCACCCTCGACGCCCAGGTCAATTTCGGCGGCGCCTCGTTCTACGGCGCCTTCTTCTACAACTACCTGCAGTCGCCCGGCGCCATCGTGCCGGGCTTTGGTGGTCCGGCCAACGGCAACTTCGTGAACCTCGGCGACATGAACATCTTCGCCTTCCAGACGATGGCGGCGACGTACATCATCCCGAAAGTGGAGCTGTTCGGTCGGTACGAGTTCGCGCTCATCGATGGGTTCGACGAGAACGCCGTGCCGCAGAACCTGCGTGACCCCGATCCGCTCAACCTGCTGACCGTGGGCGTGAACTGGTACCTGGACGGCCAGGACCTCAAGTGGACCACCGACCTCGGCTGGGCGATCACCCCGGTGCACCCGTGGTTCGCCGACATCGAGGCGGGCTGGCGGCCCTCGCGGAGCGACGAGATCGTCTTCCGCACCCAGTTGCAGCTGATGTTCTGAGCCTTTGGCGCCGGGCCGGGCGGGGGGAGCGTGCTCCCTATCATTCTGGCCCTGATGCCCGCCGTCCATCGCGTCGAGGTCCGTCCGAAGCCTGGCCACCGGGATACCCGTGCCGAGGCCGCGATCCGCTCTGCCGCCGCTGCCGGCGTGGCCGTTCCCACTCGCGTGGGACACGCCTCGGTCTTCCTGCTCGAAGGCGATCTCTCTGCGGCCCAGCTGCGTCGCATCGCCGACGAGCTGCTGGCTGACCCGGTGACCCAGGCCGCGTTCGTCCAGCCCGCGGGGTCGATCACCGCGCCCGAGGCGTCCGCCGCCGCGGCGGCATCCGGTCGGCGTCCGGCGGCCTGGGATGCGGTGATCGAGGTGCATCCGCTGCCCGGAGTGACCGACCCGGCGGCGGAGAGCGTGGAGCTGGCGGTGCGCGCCCTCTTCGGGATCGACGTGCACGTGCGCACCGGCGAGCGCTTCGACCTGGCTGGGGTGACGCCGGCCGCCGCCAGCGAGCTGGGCGCGCGGGTGCTGGCGAACCCGGTGATCCACGGGATCCACGACCGTCCCTGGCACCCGGAACGATTCCCGGTGGGGACGCCGCGCGAGTTCCGCGTGGTGGAGGTGCCGCTGCGTGAGTTGGGCGATGCCGAGCTTGAGCGCCTGAGCCGCGATGCCCACCTGTTCCTCTCGTTGGAGGAGATGCGCGCCATCCAGGCCGAGTACCGCCGGCTCGGGCGCGAACCCCGCGAGATCGAGCTGGAGACGCTCGCGCAGACCTGGAGCGAGCACTGCGTCCACAAGACCCTCAAGAGCACGGTGCGGTACCGGGAGGACAACCTTGCGGCGGGCCAGCGGTCGCTGGCCGGCGCGACGCTTGCGGGTCGTGCCGGGCACGAGCCCGGCGACGATGGATCGGTGATCGTCCACAACCTGCTCAAGCGCACGGTGGCCGCGGCCACGCACGAGCTGATCGATCCCGCGCGCCCGGACCGCATCGACTGGTGCCTCTCGGTGTTCGTGGACAACTCCGGCGTGATCGCCTTCGACGACGAGCACGCGGTGTGCTTCAAGTGCGAGACGCACAACCGTCCCAGTGCGATCGAGCCCTATGGAGGTGCGGCCACCGGCATCGGTGGCTGCATCCGCGACATCATGGGCACCGGACTGGGCGCCAAGCCCGTGGCCGCCACGGACATCTTCTGCGTGGCTCCCCTGGACACGCCGGACGTTCCCTCGGGGTGCCTGCCGCCGCGGCGGATCCTGACGCAGGTGGTGGCGGGCGTCCGCGACTACGGCAACCGGATGGGGATCCCGACCGTGAACGGCGCGGTCTGGTTCGATCCTCGCTACGTGGGCAATCCACTGGTCTTCTGCGGCGTGATCGGCACCATGCCACGCTCAATGGTGAAGGGCAGCGTGCAGGCGGGCGACCGCATCGTGGCGATTGGCGGTCGTACTGGCCGCGATGGCATCCATGGCGCCACCTTCTCGAGCGCCGAGGTGGAGCACGGCCACTCCAGCGAGTTCAGCCACGCCGTGCAGATCGGTAATGCCATCACTGAGAAGAAGGCGCTCGACGCCATGCTGGCGGCACGCGATCGCCTGGGCGGGCCGCTCTATCGCGGCCTCACCGACTGCGGTGCCGGCGGGTTCTCGAGCGCGGTGGGCGAGATGGCCAAGGACCTGGGCGCCACGGTCCATCTTGACCGGGCCCCGGTGAAGTACGAGGGTCTCACGCCCACCGAGGTCTGGATCAGCGAGGCCCAGGAACGGATCGTGCTGGCCGTTCCGCCGGGAAACGTGGAGGCCCTGCGCGCGACCTGCGCGGCGCACGGCACCGAACTCTGCGAATTGGGCGAGTTCGGGACGCCCGACCGCAGCATCCGGCTGCTCTGGAACGGCACCGAGGTGGGGGCGCTCGATTCGCACTTCCTGCACGAGGGCGTGCCCATGCCCACGCGCGAGGCCACCTGGGACGCGGCATGGAGCGCGGCGCAGCAGCCTGCGCCCGCGGATGGCCGCGGCGTGGGGCCGCGCCTGGTCGACACGTGCCGGGCGCTGCTTGCGCACCCCAATCTGGCCAGCAAGGCTTGGATCATTCGGCAATACGACCATGAGGTGCAGGGCGGGAGCGTGGTGAAGCCGCTCGTCGGCGTCGGAGACGGCGGGCCGTCGGACAGCGCGGTGATCCACCCCGTGCCCGGCTCGCCGCGTGCGCTCGGCATTGCCAACGGGCTGGCCACGGGCTGGAGCTCGGATCCCTACGCGATGACGCTTGCTGCCATCGACGAGTGCGTGCGCAACCTGGTGTGCACGGGTGCGGACCCGGCGCGGATCGCGATCCTTGACAACTTCTGCTGGCCGTCCTGCGACGAACCGCGCAACATGGGCGCCCTGGTGCGTGCCGCCGAGGCCTGCTACGACGGAGCCATGGCCTACCGCACGCCGTTCATCAGCGGCAAGGACAGCCTGAAGAACCAATTCCGCACCCAGGATGGGCGCACGATCATGATCCCCCCGACGCTGCTGGTGTCTGGCTTCGGGATCGTGGAGGACGCCGAGCGGGCGTGCACCATGGACTTGAAGGCGGCCGGCAACGTGCTGCTGGCCGTGGGCACGACCGGTGCACGAATGGGCGGAAGCCACCGTGCCATGCTGGGTGCGGCGTCGCACCACGATGCGCGCCTGCCCGACGTCGACCCGTCGCGCGGCGCCGCCACGGCGCGCGCGGTGGCGGCGTGCATCGCGGCCGGGGTGGTGCGTGCGGCGCACGACCCGAGCGAAGGCGGCCTGCTGCCGGCCGTAGCCGAGATGTGCTTCGCGGGTGGGCTGGGCGCATCGATCGACCTGTCGCGGCTGCCGGCCGCGGCCGATGTTCCCGACGAGTGCCGCGCCTTCGCCGAGGATCCTCACCGCTACGTGCTCGAAGTCGAGCGCGCGCACCTGAGCGCGGTGGAGCGCATGCTGGCGGACGCGAGGATCCCGCATGCGATGATCGGCCACGTGACCGACGACGGGCATCTGGAGCTGGTGGGAACCGCCACCGCGCGCGAGTCGATTGCGATCGGGGAACTGCAGGCGGCGTGGAACGCGCCGACCGGAGGTTGACCATGGAACACGGCCCCGCAGCACTGGTGATCACCGCGGCAGGCATCAACTGCGACCTTGAGTTGATGCATGCATTCACCGCCGCTGGCGCCCGGCCCGAGTCCGTCCACCTGGAGGCCCTGGTGCGGGACCCGTCGCGCATCGATCGCTACCGGCTGGTGGGCCTGCCCGGCGGATTCAGTTTCGGCGACGACGTGGCGGCCGGACGCATCATGGGTGCGCTGATGCGGCGCTCGCTCTATCCGGCGCTGGTGGCGGCCATCGAGCGCGGCGTGCCGATGATCTGCCCGTGCAACGGGTTCCAGATCGCCGTGCAGGCCGGGCTCCTGCCTGGGCCCGACGGTGGGGCCTCGTGGCCCGCCGAGGCGGCGATGCCAACGGTGGCCCTGGCGCAGAACACGGGCGGCACGTTCCGCGACGCCTGGACGCGCGTGGAGATCCCCGTGAACACGCGCTGCGCGTGGACGCAGGGCCTGGAACTCGATGACTCCACCGGGCTTCTGCCGAGCGCCCATGGCGAGGGACGGCTGGTGGCCACCGAGGCGCTCCTCGATCATCTGGAGGCCAAGGGCCAGGTGGCGCTTCGCTATCACGCCCAGGACGACTTCAACGGCAGCATGCGCCGCATCGCGGGCATCTGCGACCCGAGCGGCCTGGTCTTCGGGCTCATGCCGCATCCGGAGCGATTCACCCGCTGGACCCAGCATCCGCGCTGGACCCGCCTCTCCCCGCACCAGCGCCGCGCCGAGCCGCTTGGCCTGCGCATGTTCCGCAACGCCGTCGAGCGCACGCTCGTGGCATCCTGAGCCGCGTGCGCCCCGGCGCCCGGCCGATCCCCGAAAGGACCGCACCATGACCACCGCCTCCACCGCCACGCTCCGCTGCGGAGTGATCGGCGTCGGCAAGATGGGTCGCCACCATGCACGCCTGTGGACCCAGGTGGCCGGATGCGACCTCGTGGGCGTGGTGGACTCCAGCAGCGAGCGCCGGCAGCAGGTCATCGATCAGTACGGCGGCAAGGGCCACGACAGCG
>JBJOIF010000063.1:0-3773 GCA_046047335.1 Planctomycetota bacterium
AGGGCGCCATCGACCGCGTCGAGGCGGATTTCCGCTCACGCGCGGCACGCGTGCTCCGCGCGCGCGAGCGCGCGGTCGCGGAGCTCCTGGTGCGGGGCAAGACCATCAAGGCCGTCGCCGCCGAGTTGCGTGTCTCGCCGTCAACGGTCAACACGCTGTGCGAACGCCTGTACCGGAAGCTGGGGATCACGAAGCGCGCGCAGCTTGCGGTCAAGCTGCACGCGCTCGGCGAGGGGTGAACCGGTGAACTCCGCCCTCGGAGGAAATTGGTCCCGGAGGAACGGGACCACTTTCCTCACGGGCACGCGCCCCACGTCGCCAGCATCTCGCCGAGGTCCGCGCCATCGACGCTGCCGTCGCCGTTCAGGTCAAACGCGCAGCCGCTGCACGTCCCCCACGCCGCGAGCAACTGCCCGAGGTCGGCGCCATCTACGCCACCGCTGGCATCGAAGTCGCCCGGGCACGCCGGCGCAGGGTCGAGCGTCGTGACGTCGACGGCCACGTAGTCGTGGAACGTCTCGTCGGCCGGACGCTCGGCGTACACCATGAACCGTACGGTGCCGTCCGCGGCCACGTACCGCCCGATGTCCTGGCGGATGGCCGCGGTCATGGCCTCGTCCCGATTGCCAGCCCAGCTGTCCGCAAAGCGGTTCTGGCCGACCAGGCCCGCCGCGTCGCCCCACTGCGACTGCACCACGTCCCACACGTAGAGCTCGGCCTGCGTACAGCGGTCCGCGTAGCCCTCCCACGTGATGCGAAGCTCGTCGACGGTCGCGGGATCCTCGGTCACGCGCACGCGGAACACGTGCGTGGCCTCGCTGCTCGACGAGATGGTGGGCGAGATGTACCGATTGGCATCGGAATCGCCGCCATTGGCGTTCGACGTGGCCAGCGCCGCGTACTGGGCGGAGGTCAGTGACCCGGTCACGGGAAGCGAGCTGGCCGCGGCGTTCGCCCACGCGCTGGTCTGGAAGCCGGTGACGAACCGGTCGATGCCGGCGCCGGTCGAGAAGTCGTAGCGGGTGCGCGTGCCTGGGGCCACCCGGAAGGCGTTGCCCATGGCCATCACCGTATCGCCGTCGGTGGCGCGCGCCGTCACGCGGATGCGCGCGGCCTCGGAGCGAAGCCCCGCGGGCACGGTCCACTGGTACGAGCCGGAGTCCGGGATGCCGGATGCGATCGTGGTCCACGTCGCACCGTCGGTCGAGTACGCCAGATCGACGCTCGCCAGTGCCACGTTGTTGGTATCGGTTGCGTTCCAGCGAATCTCCTGCGTCGCGCCCGCAAGGACCACGGCGCCAGACTCAGGCATCGCGACGTGCGCCGCCGGCAGGGCGTTGGCGTAGCGCGGAACCTGCTTCACCGTGCAGTGGATGGCACCGGACGCGCCGATGATGCTCGAGCACTGGATCGGCACAAGCGTCACGCCGGGTCCCGCCGCCGCCGTCCACTTGGCGATGGCGTCGGTGTCGCGCGAGTTGTAGGCCGAATTTCCGCCCGGCACGATGCCCGTGCCGTACACCGGCACGAAGATCCGATTGTTGACGCGGAACGCGTTGGCGTACGTGAAGTGCGTGCTGCCCGAGTTCCACGCCTGGGGCCGGAACACCTCGAAGCCGAGTGACTCCATGTACGGCACGGCGTTGTTGGTCACCGAGATCGCCGTGGAGTTCGACCCGGGGATGAACTCGGAGATGATGACCGTGTCCTCATCGACGAGGTACATCCACATGTCGATGTGGCCCGTCCCGTCCACCGAGAACGGCAGCTGCGGCAGGATGTGGAGCGTGTCGATGCCCTGGAACGCGCGGTGGATATCGCGCACGAGCGTCTCGTCGAAGCCCGCGGACGACGGGTTGTCGAGGTTCACCAGCGCGGTGCAGAAGCCCTGCCGGTTCGGTCCGGCCTGAAAGTTGCCGCCGGAGTAGTAGAGCGGCTGGTCGTAGGTGGGTACGCCGAAGGTGCCGTCGCCAGCGATGGTCGGGATGAAGTTGTCGTTCGGTCGCCCCGGGTAGTAGTGACTGTCCACCACGGCCAGGGTGTCGTTCTCGAACACGAAGTGCGGGCCATAGTCGCGCAGCCAGATCGAGTCGACCGGGGCGATGATGAAGACCACCTTCGACAGGTTCGCACCCGCCGCGGCGAACGCGCTGGCCGCGGAGTTCGCGGTGGTCTGGTTGGCCACAACGACCCAGGCGATCTCGTCGTTCACGCTTCCAGCAGTCAGCGCGCTGACGCACGCGGTCACCACCGAGTTCCAGCTGTTGCCATACTGGAACATGACGCCTCGGCAGGGCGCGTATTCGGGCGGGCTGGAGACGACGGCCGCGTCCGGCCGCGAGCGCATGGTGATCCCCGCCGCTCTGCCGAGATCCACCGCGTACGGCGTGAGCCGCTGGTTCGGGTCGTAGGGCGTGCCGCCCTCGCGCACCCGCGTGAGGGTGGACCGGTGTTCCTGTTCCAGGGGCTCCTGAGCGAAGGCCAAGGGTGCAGGGATGGCGGCCAGCGCTGCGAGCGCGAGGAAGGCGGGGGTGCGGGTCTTCATGATGGGCTCCGAAGGGGGTACGCCGTAACAGTAGCCCGGGTTTCGGGGCGTGGGCAGATACTTCCGGAGTTTGTGTTCGAGTTATCGCTCGAACAGCCACCACCGGCGTCTTGGCGCGGGCGCGCCCTTGCGAAGCCCAAACTTCCGCTGGGCCGCCTCGGCGATGAATGCCGCCGCCTCGGCCGGGTCGTCCGTGAACTTCACGAGCCCGCGGTCCCCCGGGCTGATCGTGCCGTCGGGAATCATGCGGTTGAGGACGAAGTCGTCCAGCTCGTCCCAGTAGTCCGTGCCCATCATCACGATCGGAAAATCGGTGATCTTTCCGGTCTGCACCAGGGTGAGCGTCTCGAACAACTCATCCATGGTGCCGTAGCCGCCGGGCAGCACGACGAATCCGTACGAATACTTGAGGAGCATCACCTTGCGCACGAAGAAGTAGCGGAACTCGATGCAGCGATCGCACCATGGATTGGCGTCTTGCTCATGCGGAAGGATGATGTTGCACCCGAGGCTCGGCGCGCCCGCGTCACGCGCGCCGCGATTGGCGGCCTCCATCACGCCGGGGCCGCCGCCCGTCATCACGGTGAATCCGCGCTCGCCGAGCTCGCGGCCCACCGCGCGCGCCATCGCGTACCACTTGTGGTCTTCCTTGAAGCGAGCGCTACCGAAGACCGTCACGCACGGGCCGACGAAGTGCAGCTTGCGGAACCCGCGGATGAACTCGGCCGCGATCCGGATGACACGGAACAGTTCCTCAAGACGGCCGCGCGGGCCGGCGAGCATCAGGCGCTCGGGGGGCTTGGTGCCGTTGCTCTTGCCGTTGGTGACGGGGGCGGTCATTCGGGGGGATCGTAGGCCGATGGCCTACTCAGCCCCGCCGCCGTCCACGCACCAACCCCGCCGCGCCCAGGAGCGCCAGCGCGCCCGGCCCCGGCACCACCGCGTAGGACGAGGTGTGGTCGAGCACGGACCAGATCCGGCTGTTGGTCGGGTCGACATTGTCGATCACCAGGCCCCAACTGCCCACGAAGTTCGAGAGATTGGCGTCGGTGACGCCGTTCGCGAAGGCGAATGCATCCCACGTCCCCTGGAAGTTCTGCACTCGTGAGGCACCAGCGGCAATGACGTTGATCCCCTTGCTCCACAGTTGCGTCTGGGGATCGAAGTACCCCAGCTGCAGTTCGCCTGCGGCAATGATGTCGTTCAGCGTCCAACCGAACGTGGAGTA
>JBJOIF010000064.1:0-9354 GCA_046047335.1 Planctomycetota bacterium
CCACGCTGATGGCCATCGCCAGCTGCTCGTTCGGGACCAGCGCCAGCGCACGCTTGCCCTCGCCCGCCGCGCGCACGGCCAGCGCCACCGCCCGCGCCGCGTCCACGGCGTCGACCACCGCCACGCGGTGCGACTCAAGCACCCGGCGCACAGGCTCCTCGGCCAGCATCGAGAGCACGGGCTCGAACGGCACCGTCCGGGGGCACAGCACCGCATCGACGGCCAGCTCGCTCTCCAGAACGCCCTTCAGGATCGCCTGGTGCGCCGAGAGGAGCGCGCTGCCCTCGGCGCGCAGGAGCGGATGGCTCCATGGGACGCCGGCGCTCATGCATCCACCCCCGACGCCCGCCATCCGGCGCCGAGCTGGCCAGCGAGCAGTGCATCGATGGCGACGGCCACGCCGTCCTGGTCGTGGGCGGCCGTGCGTGCATCGGCCACCGCCGCCACGCGCGGATCCGCGTTGGCCATCGCCACCCCAAGCGGTGCGCGTCGAATGAGCTCGAGGTCGTTCAGTCCGTCGCCCATGGCCACGATCCGCGACCGCGCGATCCCCAGGCGATCCGCCGCGGTGCACGCCATCGTCCACTTGTCGGCACGCGGCGACAGCGCCTCGAGCATGTGGGTGGCCGACCCAACGGCCTGATCCGCCGTGAGCGCGCTCCAGTGGCGGATCGCCAGCGCATCGCCCCAACGGGCCGCCAGGCTGCGAGCCACGGGTGCCAGCACGGCCGAGTCGCCGATGGTGCCGACGCGCAGGACCCGGCCCTCCAAGTGTTCGTGGGCGTCGTCAGGAGCATCGACCCAGTCGCGCGCGGCGATGGGGTGGTCGGCCAGCCACCAGCGCGTGGCGGGGTCGAGCTCCGCGGTGCCCACAAACAGGTAGTCGTGGCCGGCAAGGCTCGCATCGAGCAGCAGGTGCGCGCGATGCCCGTGCGTGACGATCTCGCGGGCCAGTTCCAGCGCCGTCGCGGCCTCGACGGTCACGCGCTCCAGCACCCGCCCGCTGCCGGCCTCGTGGAGCACCGCGCCGGCCGCCCCGATGAACAGCGCCTCCTCGGCCACGCAGTCGGTCGCGCGGTGGCTCTCGGCCCAGGTCCGGCCGGTGGCGATGGCCACGTGCCAGCCCGCATCCCGCAGCGATTGAAGCGCCGCACGGTTCCTGGGGCTCACCCGGCCGCTGCGGTCGAGCAGCGTCCCGTCGAGGTCGGTGACCAGCAGTCCGGGCGTCGCGTCCACTCGGGCGGAGGATAGGCGCAGGGGGGTACACTCCGCTCCCCATGAGCCAGATCGACCGTCGTCTCAAGAACGTCCAGCAGGCCGACCTCTCGGAAAGCCGCATCAACGACGACTTCGTCCACTTCCTGAAGACGTGGGGCCAGAACATCTTCTTGGTGGCGGTGACGATCGCGGCGCTGGCCATGCTGTGGCACTGGTGGGGCCAGCAGCAGGAGGCCAAGCGTGACACCGCGTGGGCCGAGCTGGCCGGTGCACGACTGCCCGCCGCCCTGAAGGACGTTGCCGAGCGCCATGGCGAGCATGGCGCGATCGCGTCGGTCGCCGAGCTCAACGCCGCGAACACCTACCTGCTCTCGGTGCTGACGGGCAAGCGCTTCGACCGCGATGCCTCAGCCACCGATGCGGCCGTCACGCCCGAGCTGCGTACCGAATGGCTCAAGGAGGCCGACACCCTCTTTGCCAAGGTGCAGGCCCGCGCCAGCGCGGCGTCGGGCACCGGCCAGCTCGGCCTCGCCTTCGCCGCCCTGTTCGGCCGGGCCGCCATCGCCGAGGACCTCGGTGACCTCAAGGCCGCCGAGGGCTACCTGCGCGAGATCGAGACGCGCGCCAAGGGCACGGACTTTGCGGACGCGGGCACCGTGGCCGCCAAGCGCATCGAGGGCCTGACGGCGCTCGAGAAGATCGTGGCGCTCCCATCGAAGCCCGTGGCCGCGGCGCCAGCTGCCATGCCGGGACTCGGCGCCATGCCGCCCGCGGCACCGGCCGGCGACCCCGCGCCCGCCTCGGGCGTCAGCGGCGAGGACATCGTGCGCCAGCTGCAGGGCGGCGCCGCCCCGAATCCGTGATCCCCGGACCCCAGTCCGCCCCGGACGGCGACGGTCCCGACCCCGAGGGCGGTTCGGTCGCCCCGGAACAGCTCTTCGAGCTCTACGAACGCCAGCGCGAGGCCGACGACGAGGCCCCGGTCACCGCCGCGTTCGACGTGGTGCGCAGCGTCGACGTGCGCCTCGACCGGTTCTTGGCGCGCCGGGTGCCGTTCCTGAGCCGCACGCAGCTGCAGCGCCTCATCGAGGAACAGGCGGTCACCGTGAACGGCCGGGTGCCCAAGGCGAGCACTCGCCTGCGTCGTGGCGATCGCGTGGTCGCCACCCTGCCTCCCCCGCCCTCCAACGCCATCGATGCGGAGGACATCCCGCTCCACGTCCTCCACGAGGACGACCACCTGATCGTGGTCAACAAGCAGCCGAACCTGATCGTGCACCCCGCGCGCAGCCACCTCTCCGGCACGCTGATCAACGCGCTCTCGTGGCACTTCCTGCACCGCTCCGGCGGCACGCTGAGCACGGTCGGCGAGGAGATCGCACGTCCCGGCGTGGTGCACCGGCTGGACAAGCACACCTCGGGGGTCATGGTCTGCGCCAAGAGCGACACCGCGCACTGGCGGCTGGCCAAGCAGTTCGAGCTTCGGCGCACCGAGAAGCGCTACCTCTGCCTGGTGCACGGCGAGGTCGAACCCGAGGCCGACCTCATCGATCTTCCCCTCGGCAAGCACCCCACCATCCGCGAGAAGTACGCCGTCCGCCACGACGAGCACGGCAAGCCGAGCCAGACCGTCTACCGCGTCCGCGAGGTGTACGAGGGCCACTCGCTCGTCGAGATCGAGCTCCGCACCGGGCGCACCCACCAGATCCGCGTGCACATGAGCCACATCGGCTACCCGCTGGTCGGAGACGATCTCTATGCCGGTCGGCACGTCACGGTCGGCGACTTCGATCCGTCGCAGCCCGATGCCGGCGCCCCGCTCCTGACTAGGCAGGCGTTGCACGCCGCGCGGCTCGGGTTCGAGCACCCCGTCACCGGTGCCCGTGTGGCCTTCGAGGCCCCACCTTGGCCGGACCTCGCCCGCGCCATCGCGCTGCTGCGGGCCACGCGCCTCAAGCGCGTGCTGGCGGCGCCCGGGGCCATCCTGCAGGTGTGACCGCGCCCGTGCGGCCACGCGCCGTCAGCGGAGCTTGAGGCTGACGAGCGCCAGGATCGCCAAGGTGACGGCCACCAGCCAGAACCGACCGACCACTTGCGTCTCCTTCCATCCGGCCATCTGGAAGTGGTGGTGCACCGGCGCGCACAGCAGGAGCCTCCGCCCCTCACCGAAACGCGCACGGGTGAACTTGAACCAACCCACCTGGCCCATCACGCTGCATGCCTCGGCGTAGAAGACGCCTCCCACCACCACCAACAGCGCCTCCTGCCGGATGCACACGGCGATCGTGGCAAGCAGGCCACCCATCGCGAGGCTGCCGGTGTCTCCCATGAAGACCTGCGCCGGCGCCACGTTGAACCAGAGGAACCCCATGCACGCACCGGCCATCGCACCCGCCACCACCATCAGCTCGCCGCTTCCCGGGACCCATGGCACCATCAGGAAGTAGGCGGCACGCTGGCTCGAAGCGATCCACGCGAGCACCATCATCGCCAGGCACGCCACCAGCAGCGTTCCCCCGGCGAGTCCGTCGAGCCCGTCGGTCAGGTTTACGGCGTTGGACGTGAACGCGATCACCAGCATCGCCACCACCACGAAGGCGATCGCGCCCATCTGCCACACGCCAGGGGCGATGTCGAGCGCCACCAGCGAACCCTCGGTGGGGGCGGGGAGATAGGTGCGCTGGAACGGCAGATTGGCGACCAGCGCGTCGGGCACCTGGGCGGCCTGCCAGATGAACCACCCCGCGATCGCCCCGATCACCATCTGGAAGAGCAGCTTCTCCCACGCGCGCAGGCCGTCGCGGGACCGCTTGCCGCCGTTGCGCTTGGCGCGCGTGGCCTCGGTCAGCTTCATCCAGTCATCCCACGCGCCGAGCCCGGCGAGCCAAACGAGCACCACCAAGCACACGTGCACGTAGCGCGAGTGCATGACGTCGCACAGCAGCGCCACGGTCAGGAACACCGATCCGCAGAGCAGGATCCCGCCCATGGTCGGTGTCCCGCGCTTGGACGCCATC
Source organism: Planctomycetota bacterium (assembly GCA_046047335.1). Lineage (GTDB taxonomy): Bacteria > Planctomycetota > Phycisphaerae > Phycisphaerales > SM1A02 > UBA966. The sequence goes on from JBJOIF010000064.1 coordinate 4,236, forward strand.
AGCTGGTTCAGGTCCGCGCCGTAGAACTCCGGGTCATCGGCCACCTTCACGGCCCGCAGCGCGCGGATCAGCCGTGGCATCAGGGCCAGCACGAGCACCATGGAGAGCAGCACCGCCAAGAAGGCCCGGAACTCCACCTGGAACATCACCTGCACCACCGGGTACAGGCCCACCGAATCGAGCCAGACCTGCGATGACTGCACCAGGTTGAAGAGCATGGTTCACCTCGCCTCGACCGCCGGCACCGGGCCGCGGGCGGCGCCGGCCGCAGCCCCACCCAACGCCTCCACCACCCTCTCCATTCGGCTGCCTCGGCTCCCCTTCAGCAGAAGCCGGTCGCCCGGTCGCAGGGCGGCCCGGATCGCGCCGATCCCGGCGTCGTCGAGCGCCTCGACGGCCAGCACCTCAGGCACGCCCGCCGCCCGAGCAGCCTCGGCACCCGGCCTCGCCAGCGGACCAACGAAGATCCCGAGACCCACCCCCGCGGCTCCCACGGCGCGCCCGACCTCCGCGTGCAGCGCCTCCGACTCCGCGCCGAGTTCGAGCATCTCCCCGAGCACGGCCACGCGCCGTGGCGCCCCTGCGGCCAATTCGGCAAACGCACGGAGGGCCGCCTGCACGGCGTCTGGATTGGCGTTGTAGGCGTCGTTGAAGACCACCATGCCACCGACCTCCTGGCGCACCATGCGCATCGATTCGGGGCCCACGCCGGCCAGTGCCCGGGCGATGGCATCCGCCGGTACCCCGAGCATCCGTGCGCAGGTCACGGCGGCCAGTGCGTTCATCGCGTTGTAGTCGCCCGGCAGTCCGAGGGTCGACGACCACGCGGTGCCGTCCGGTTCGCGAACCTCGATCCGCTGCCCATCGCCTTCGGGCGCGCGATCGACCAGCCGCCACATGCACCCCTCGGTGCGACCGAAGGTCACGACGCGCACGCCCGGGCGCGCCACCGCCTCGACGGCCGCCACCAGTTCCGACTGCTCACCGTTGACGATCGCCACGCCCATGGTCGGGAGCGCGCCGGCGATCGATGCCTTCTCCCGGACGATCGCCTCCACGCTTCCCATGCCGCCGAGGTGGGCTCGACCCGCCATCGTGACGATCGTCACGTGGGGTGCGGCCATCGTTGCCAGGGGCAGGATCTCGCCCGGACGATTCATCCCGATCTCGGCCACGAGGTACCCGTCGGACGATGACGCACCCAGGATGGTGAGCGGTACGCCGATGTCGTTGTTGAAGCTCTTGGGGGAGGCCGTCCCCTCCATCACGCTGCCCAGGGCGGCGTGCACCACGCGTCGCGTGGTGGTCTTGCCGCTCGAACCGGTGATCGCCACCACCTTGCCGCGCAGGCGGCCGCGCCACCAACGCGCCAGGTCGCCAAGCGCCACGCGGGTGTCGCCCACCTCCAGGAGCGGCAGCCCCGCCGGCCGGGCATACCCATTGGCCTTGCGGTCCACGAGCGCCGCCCGAGCGCCGGCGGCCACCGCTTGCTCCAGGAAGGCGTGCGCGTCGTGCGCGTCCCCGCGCAGGGCCACGAAGAGCCGGCCACGGAGGTCCTCCCGGGTGTCGGTCCCGACCCCGTCCAGGAGCATGGGGCCGGCGGGAGGAACGATCCATTGCCCCGCGACCGCCCCACGGAGGTCGTCGGAGGTCACCTGCAGGCTTGGTTTGGGCACGTCAACGACATCGTCCAAGCGACCGTCCCGCCTGCACCGCCGGAACGGGAACCACGCGAGTTCCTTGCACGGCGCCCCGTCCGATCGGACGTTGGGAACGTGCCGCGCCTCCCGCGCCGCACGGAGGGTCACCGCCATGCAGTTCCATCGTCACGCCCAACGCGTCCTTGCCGCCGCCTGCGCCTTGTGCATCGGCATGCTCCTGGCCCGGTCCGTGGGGTTCTGAACGCCCCGCCGCGCCCCGCCCGGAATGCAAAATTCACGTTACCGGGACGTTCAGGTCGATCCCCTTGGTCGTGGGGCGACACGGCTCGCCCAAGGTTTGACCCCGAAACGAGGAGATTCGCATGAAGGGCTTCGAAATGGTCAAGGGTTGGGCGCGTGAGTTGGTCGACATCATGCTGCTGTTCATTGCCATCGGCGTGCTGGTGCAGATCATCTTCGGCAGCGACACGACGTCGTACTTCGGCAAGATCACGGGCAACCTGATGACCTTCATCAATCAGCTCGGCAACGGCGGCTTCGTCGGCCTGATTGCCCTGCTGATCATCATCGGCATCTTCAACAAGCGGGCGTCGTCGACGACCTGACCCCAGCATCCTGACGCACTCCCCCCGCCCCCGGTGCCTCGCGCCGGGGGCGGTCGTCTTGGCCGAGCGCCCGTCGGGCCTCCACGCGATCGTCGAACGGGCGCTTCTCCTTCCCGATGATCTGATAGTCCTCGTGGCCCTTGCCGGCGATGATGACGATGTCCCCCGGGCGGGCATCCGTCACCGCCATCGCGATCGCCCGTGCGCGATCGGACTGGCGCACGACATCCAGGGCGCGCCCTGCTCCGCGGCGATCGGGGCGCCCGGCCAGCACCTCGTCGATGATCGACTCCGGGTCCTCGGTGCGGGGGTTGTCGCTCGTGACGATGACACGATCGGACCACTCGCACGCCACGGCCATCATCCGCGGGCGCTTCGTGCGGTCGCGGTCGCCGCCGCACCCAAACACCGTGACCAGGCGTCCCCCCGCGCCAACGAGCGGCCGCATGGCCGAAAGCACGTTGCGCAACGCGTCGTCGGTGTGGGCGTAGTCCACGAGTACGGCGAATGGGTCGGCGGTCGCGGTGACCGGCTCCAACCGCCCGGGCGGGGCCGCACAGGTGGCCAGCGCGTGCTCGATCGCCGACGCGGGCACGCCCAGCGTCCAGGCCGCGGCCGCAGCCTGCAGCGCATTCATCGCGTTGTGGCGCCCCACCACCGGCAGCCGCACGCGCACTGCGCCCCACGGGCCCGCGAACGTCGCGTCCTGCCACCCGAGGCGCGCCTCGTGGATGGTGGCCGTGCAGTCGGCCAACGGCGCCGCTCCCGTCGGTTCCCCCTCGCCGCGCACCGCGCACCGGATGGCCGGGGCCTCGCATGCCGCGAGCATCGTGGCGTGCCATGGATCGTCGGCGTTGACGATCGCCGTGCCGTCCGGGGGCAGCTGCCGGAACAGTCGCGCCTTGGCCTGCGCGTAGGCCTCCATCGTGCCGTGGTAGTCCAGGTGATCGCCAGTGAGGTTCGTGAACATCGCCACGCGGAAGCGCAGCGCGTCGGCACGCCCTTGGTCGAGTGCATGGCTCGACACCTCCATCGCGCACGCGGTGCAGCCGTTGCGCACCATTCGCCCGAGCGCCGCCGCGGTATCGATGCCGCTCGGCGTGGTGAGGTCGGCCACCTTCACCTCGTGCCCGTCGTCGATCTGCACGGTGCCGATGGTCCCGCACCGGCGACCCGCAGCCGCGAGGAACTGCTGCACCAGGAAGGTGATCGTGGTCTTGCCGTTGGTGCCCGTCACGCCGACGAGGTCGAGCCACTGGCTCGGGCAGCCCTCGATCCGGTCGGCAAGCACCCCCGCGAAGCGGCCGAGGTCCGTGCCTTCGGGCATCGGCAGCCGCAGCACGCCTTCGGCTTCCGGCACCCCGGCCAGCGGGTCCTCGCCGACGTACATGACCGCCACCGCCCCCGCGACCACCGCATCGGCCGCAAACCGGCGGCCATCGGCGCTGTGGCCGCCGCGGGCGACGAACAGGCATCCCGGGGCGGCCCGCCGCGAGTCGTCCGTGACGAAGGCGATGTCGAGGCGCGACGCCCGTGCCTCGGGAGGCAGGTTCACCAAGCGCGACAGAAGTTCGGTCAGGAGCATGACGGCTTCATCGGCGCGGCGGCTTCGCTCAGCCCAACTCCATGGTGCCGGTGGAATCGCCGAAGCGGTCGATCGGCACACCCATCGACCGTGCGATCGACACGTGCAGGTTGCACAGCGGCGTTCCCGGCGCCGAGCGCACCACCCGCCCGCCGTGCACGCCGTGCGCGCGCCCGCCGGCAACCAGTACCGGCAGGTCGTCGTGGTTGTGCCGATTGCCGTCGGTGATCGCCCCACCAAAGAGCACAAGCGTGGAATCCAGGAGCGGTTGCCCGTCCTCGCTGCTGCGTTCGAGGGCACGCAGGAACGCCGCGAGGCGCTCGACGTGGAAGCGATTGATGGCGGCAAACGCCTCCATCTTGGTGCGGTCGCCGCCATGGTGCGACACGTCGTGGTGCCCGTGCCCGACGCCAATTTCCGGATACGGGCGGTTCGAGCCTTCGTTGGCCAGCATCAGGGTGGCCACCCGCGTGGAGTCGGTGCGGAAGCCAAGCGCCAGCACCTCGCCCAACAGGTCGATGCGCTCCGCGACGGAACGCGGGGCGCCGTCGAAGTCCGGCAGCCGGGTGCCCGGATCCGCAAGGACCGCGCGGTCTGCATCGATGCGCCGCTCGAGTTCGCGCACCCCGTCGAGGTACTCCTCAAGCCGAGCGCGGTCGGACCGGCCAACCGCGGCCGCCAGGCGACCCGCCTGCACCACCGCGCCGTCCAGGATCGAGCGTCGGCTGCGGGCGCGCGCCGCGGCCTGCTCGGGCGTCTCGCCGCGGCGGCCGAACAGGCGATCGAACGCCGCTCCCGGGTCGGTCTCCTTGCCGTTGGGCAGGTGCTCGGCCTTCCACGAGATGTTCGCGCTGTACGCGCACGAGTATCCCGAGTCGCAGTTGCCCGAGGTCATCGCGGGTTCCGCACCCAGCTCGATCGACCGCAAGCGCGTGGACGTGCCCTGCCCCGCCAGGGCATCGGCGATCTCCTGGTCCACCGATCGCCCGGCGCGAATGTCGTCGCCGGCGGTCTTCCGCGGATGCGCCCCCGTCAGGAAGCACGCCGCACTGCGCGCATGGTCGCCGGGGCCATCGCCCAGCGCCGCCGCATTCGCATGCGCCAGCCCGCGGTGGATGGTGATCCGGTCGCGGTACGCCGCGAGCGGCTCGAGCGCCCCGACCGCCTGCCACGGCCCGTCGGCCGCACTCGCCGGGTTCCAGACGTCCACGTTCACGCCGTTGGGGATGAAGACGTAGGCCACGCGGCGCGGCGCCGCACCCACGGGC
>JBJOIF010000065.1:0-5140 GCA_046047335.1 Planctomycetota bacterium
TCCACCTTGATCGGCTCTCGGTCGACGAACACGCGGCCCTCGAGGTCGACCGCGATGGTGACCGCGGGCGCCGGGGTGGCGGCCACGCCGCTCGTGAACTGCCGCAGCTGCATCGGCACCAGGTCGACGCGCATCAGCGTGGCCGTGGCGAAGATGAAGTACGTGAGCAGGAAGGTCATCACGTCGATGAGCGGGATCAGCTCGATCCGCGGGTGGATGGGGGTTCGACGGATCCGGCGCACGGCGCGGAGGATAGGGGCGCCGCGGTTCTGGGGCGGGGGCGCTCCCACGGATCGGGGCGCGGCTCACGCGGGGGCGGAAGTCCGTATCCTTGCGCTGTGACGATCAACGACTGGTCCGATTCGATCCAAGTGGCGGAGTTGCACAACGACCCCGCCTTCGCCGACGACATGGGCGTCCTCGCCAACGCGTACCAGCGCGTGGCGGACGAACTGAAGGCCGGTCACCCCGGCGTCCGTGCCAAGGACTTGGTCCTGGACCTGCGCCACGTGCAGTTCCTGAACTCATCGAACATCGCGCAGCTGCTGCGGGTCCGCAAGCTCGCGCTGCTCGCCGGCGCCCGGATCCGGATCTGCTCGGTGAGCGACCGCATCTGGGGCGTGCTCCTGGCCACGGATCTCGACCGCATCTTCGACTTCAGCGAGGACGTCACCACGTCGCTCGCGCAGTTGCAGATGGCACGTCAGTCGGGCTGAGGCCGAAGTCCATCCCGGTGCGACTCGCGGGCGACGCGGCGCGGCGGTTTATTCCGCCGGAGGTGCCGTGGTCGCCTCCGGGGCGCCGTCGGCATCCTCGCCCGCCCCGATCTTGGCCACGGAGGCAAGGGCGTCGCCCGTGTCCAGCGTGACCAGTCGGACGCCCTGCGTCGCGCGCCCGACCTGCCGGACGTCCGCGGCGCGGATGCGCACGACCATCCCGCCCTTGGTCGAGAAGATCAGCGAGTCGCCGTCTTGGACGGCATTCACCGCCACCACGCGTCCGTTGCGGCCCTCGGTCCGGATGTCGATCCGCCCCTTGCCGCCGCGGCTCTGCGCGCGCGTCGAGCCGTCCTCGCTCTGCACGAGGTACTCCCGCATCGGTGTGCGCTTGCCGAAGCCCGACTCGCACGCCGTGAACAGGTCCATCGAGTCGTCGCAGACGATGCCGCCAACCACCTCGTCGCCGTCGCCGAGGTCGATGCCGATCACGCCCGCGGCGGAGCGGCCCATCACGCGAGCGTCGTTCTCGTCGAAGCGGATCGACATCCCGGCCGCGGTGGAGAGCAGCACGTGGTCGGCGCCGCTCGTCACCAGCACGTCCACGAGGCGATCGCCTTCCTTGAGGCCGAGCGCGATGATGCCGCTCTTGTTGACGTTGCGGTACTCCTGGAGCGCCGTGCGCTTCACCTGCCCGTTCGCCGTGAGGAAGAACAGGAAGTCCTCCCGCTGCTCGAACTTGGCCACGGGGCGCCAAGCGCAGATGCGCTCGTCCTTGCGCAGTTCGAGCAGGTTCTGGATGGCTCGTCCCTTGGCGGTCCGCGCGGCCTCGGGGATCTGCCAGACCTTCAGCTTGAACACGCGGCCCGTGTTCGTGAAGCAGAGCAGGTCGTCGTGGCTCGAGCACACGTGCAACTGCTCCACGAAGTCCTGGGTGTCGTCGTCGCCGCCGGCCGCCGCCTTGGCGCCGATCACGCCCTTGCCGCCTCGACCCTGCACGCGGTAGGTGTCCGCCGGCAGCCGCTTGGCGTACCCGCGCCGGCTCACCGTGAGCACCACCTCGTGCTCGGGGATCAGGTCGGCCATCTCGAAGTCCTCGGCCTCGGCGCCCTCGATGAGGGTCCGGCGGGAGTCGGAGAACCGCTCCTTCAGCTCGATGGTGTCCTCGCGGATGATGTCCATCACCAGGCGCTCGTCGGCCAGGATGGCCTCGAGCCCGTCGATCTCCTCGACGAGCTTGCTGAGCTCGGCCGTCAGCTTCTCGATCTCCAAACCCGTGAGTTGGATGAGCCGCAACGCGCCGATGGCCTCCGCCTGCACGCGGGTCAGCGCCACGCCGTCGGGCTGGGTCCGCTCGATCACAGCCGCGGGGATGTGGGGCGCGTAGCGATGGTCGGGCGCGATGCGGAACGCCCGTTCCATCAGCCCCTCGATCGCCTCCTCGCGGGTGCGGGCGGCGCGGATGATGCGGATCACCTCGTCGATGTCGCACACCGCGTAGATCAGGGCCTCCAGTCGGTGGGCCTGTTGCTTCGCCTGCCTCAGCAGGAACGCCGTGCGCCGGCGGACCACCTCCTTGCGGTGGTCGAGGTAGTGGTCGATCAGGCTGCGCAGCGGCAGCGTCCGCGGCTGGCCGTTGACCAGCGCGATGTTGATGATCGAGAACGTGTCCTGCAGCGGGGTGAACTCGTACAGCTGCTTCTCGACGACTACCGGGTCGGCGTTCTTCTTGAGCACCACCACGATGCGCGTCTGCGCGTCGCGGCCGGAGTGGTTCTTGACGTCGGCGATGTCGGGGATGCGGTCGTTGCGGCCGGCGTCGACGATCTTTTCGATCAGCGTGGACTGCACCACCTGGTAGGGGATCTCGTCGATGACGATGGCGTCGCGGGTGCCGTCCTTCTCGAGGTGGACCTTCCCGCGCACGGTGACGCGGCCGCGTCCGGTGGCGTACGCCTCGACGATGCCGCGGCGGCCCATGATCACGCCGCCGGTCGGGAAGTCCGGGCCGGGCATGCGCTTCAGCAGTTCGTCCAGCCCGATGGTGGGGTCATCGATCACCGCCACGATGGCGTCGCAGACCTCGCCCACGTTGTGGGGCGGCATGCTGCTGGACATCCCCACGGCGATGCCGCTCGATCCGTTGACCAGCAGGTTGGGGAACTTCGCCGGCAGGACCGTCGGCTCCTGCAGGCGGTCGTCGTAGTTGGGCTTGAAGTCGACCGTTTCCTTGTCGAGATCTTCGAGCAGCGCCACGGCCGCCGCGGTCATGCGGGCCTCCGTGTAACGCATCGCGGCCGGGGGGTCGCCCTCGATCGAGCCGAAGTTGCCCTGCTTGTCCACCAAGAGCTGCCGCGTCTTCCACGACTGCCCCATGTTGACCAGGGTCGGGTAGATCACGCTCTCGCCGTGCGGGTGGTAGTTGCCGCTGGTGTCGCCGCAGATCTTCGCGCACTTGATCTGCTTGCGTCCGGGCGTCAGGTTGAGGTCGTGCATCGCCACCAGGATGCGTCGCTGCGAGGGCTTCAGGCCGTCGCGGACGTCGGGCAGGGCCCGGTCCATGATGGTGCTCATCGCATACGTGAGGTAGCTGTCGTGCAGCTCGCGCTCGATGTCGATTTCCACCAGTCGATCGATCGGCGGGACGGTGCTTTCTGGGGTCTCTGGCATGCGCGGTTCCGGGAGGGAAAGTGTACCCGAAACCGTGATTTTCCCGGCCAATTCCGTCGGAATTGCCGGCGTCGGCGTTGACCGCGGGCGGTCCTTTGGCGATACTGTTCGACCGTCCGGCGGCTCCTCACGGAGAGGTGCCTGAGCGGTTGAAAGGGCTAGTCTCGAAAACTAGTAGCGGGCTTGCCTGCTCGTGGGTTCGAATCCCACCCTCTCCGCCTGACGACGCGCCCCGCAGACCGCGGGGCGCGTTCGCTTTTCGGCACGGTTCGGGAGGGCATGGTCCGTCAGGGCACGGTTTGTCAGGGCACGGCCACCTGGTCCTCGCGGACCCAGCCGCCACGCCCATCGGGCAACTCGAGGCGCAGCCATCCCGGGCGACGCTCGAGCACCCGGCACTCGACGCCCGGGCCGAGCGGCTCGGCGAACGCGGCGCCGAATCCTTCCCCGTTGCCCTTGCGAAGCACCACGCCGTCGACCGAGAGGACCGCGGCGTCGTTGGCCTCAAGGAGCGCACGGTCGGCGATCACGCTGGCGCCCGCGAGCGTCGCCACGGCGGCCAGCACCCACGTCGCCGCGCGGACCGCCGGGGCTGCGCCGGCGGAGCCCGGCCGGGCGGCGGCCCATCGCCACGCCAAGAGCAACCACAGCGTCACCCAGGTCACCGCCGCGATCCACGCCCGCGCTCCGGCGGGCACCAACTGCCACGTGCGCGCCACCGAATCGACCAGGAGCAGGGTGCCCGAGGTTGCAAACGACGTGGACACGCGGGCACGTGCCTGGGCGAGGTTTGCCATGACGTCCGCATCGCCCGGTAGCAGTCGTTGCGCGCGCAGGTACCGGGCAATGGCGTTGCCGAGGTCGCCCGACTGCAGGTACGCGTTCCCGAGGTTGAACTCCACGACACCGTTCTGCACCCCGGCCGCACGCAGGCGCTCCCACCCCTCGATGCTGCGACGGAAGGCCTCTTGGCTCGCCGACGGATCGGTTCGGGCACGTTCGGTGCCCACGTCGTAGTCGGCCTGTGCCGCCTCCGCGAGGCGAAGCAGGTCGGGGCGATCGGATGACTCTTGGGGCGCGGCCGAGGCAACGCCGCCCGCCGTGAGTGCCACCGCCACGGCGAGCACTCGGCCGAGCCCGGCGCGCACGGATCGAGGCGGGGTCATCGTCGTCCTCCGGTGCTGCGGAGGTTGGCGGCCGCCAGGGCGTCCAGCACGGCCTCTGCCTCCTGGGGAAGCGCCCCGGGGCCACCCGGCGTGGCGAGTCCGGCGTACCGGGCCCGCTCGCACTGGGCAAGGAATCGCTCGACGCGCTCGCGCAGCGAGGGGTCGGCGCCCGAGGCCGTCAGCACGGCGGCCATGTCGCCTCGCGTGACGGTGCCGGGCGCGCGGCCGGTGGAATCCTCGACGAAGCCGGTGACGGCTTGCGCCAGGCCAGCGGCATCGACGGCGGCGGCCAAGCGGCGGTGTGCAACGCGCCGTGCGCCGGTCCGGCGGGCCAGGCCCCGGTCACGCTCATGTCGGCGCCGCGCGGTGCCCCAGGCGAGGGCTGCCGTTGCGACCAGCGGCGGAACCGCCACCAGTGCCAGCGCGGCAGACCCTGCGGGTACCCCCGGCGAGGCGAGGATCGAGGGGGTCACGGGCTTGTTGGCCACGAGGCCCCCGTCGAGCTCGGTGAGCTGCGTGGCGATCGGTGCCGCCGCCCCCGCGGTGGGGCCGGAGGCGGAGACGATCCGCGAGAGGTCCATCCGCTCG